>JAYRFD010000419.1:0-13844 GCA_041908565.1 Polyangia bacterium
CAAGTCCAGGCCCAAGCGCAAGTCCTGCCAACCGCCGAGCTGAGTGCGGTAACGGAAGCAGGGCCAATGGCCAGTCCCGCCAAATCGACAGCCTCCGTCGGATCGGGCCCGCCGCCACCGCCACCGAAGGGATCAGATCCGGCCAAGCTACAGCAAGCTGGAGGCCCTTCCGCGGGCCCGGCTCGTCCACCACCGCCACCGCAACCGACACGACATCAATCTCAACCCGCAAGCCCAGAAAGCGCGCCGGCGACGAACCAGCCGGCCCCAGGGAGCACCATGGCAGGTTCAGAGCAAAAGACGCAGATCGCTACCGAGATGCCGCCAGAGGTAGCCACCGCACTCGCCAATCAGGCAGGCGCTGGAGGGGCCGGCGCGCCCCCTGGCGCTCCACCGCCCGCAGCCGGACCACCACCGGGTGCCGGCGCCGCCGGCGCTGGAGCACGCACGATGATTGCCTCCGCTCCTGCAGTGCCCAGTCCGTCGCCTCCTGGTGGCGATGCGGCCGGAGCGCGCACCATGATGGCCACCGCTCCGGCGGTTCCGGCCTTGGGTGGGCAGGCCACGATCATCTCGGGCCCCGGCGGAGCGCCACCGGGCGCAGCCCCAATGAACAGCGCAGCGACGGTGTTCAACAACAACAGTGGCCCTGCGTCTTCGCCGGGAGGACGTGCAGCGCCGATTCCACTGCGACCGGCCAGCGCCGTCTTTGGCGCGGCTCCGGCGGGCGGCAATGTCCTTGCCACCGGCAAGTGGGTCATCGGTCCAGCCTTGGCGATCGTCGTGATGCTGATCACGGCTGCCATCGCCAATCGCCTCTGGCCTCCGGCGACGGGCAGCGGTGGTGGCGGTCCCAGCTTCCTGGCCGCCAAGCGCGCCATCCAGATCGTCAGCGAGCCACCCGGAGCCGAGGTCCAAGTCGACGGCTTGGTGCTTGAGGAAAAGACTCCGACTGCCGTGAAGGGCGAGATCGGCAAGAACGCTCGCATCCGCATCAGCCTGCCTGGCTACGACCCGCATGAGGTCACGCTGGCCTTCACGCAGGACGCGCGGCCTCCGTACAAAGTGAAGCTGTTCAAGGCTGGGACCAAGCAGAAGTCGCTCGATCCCAGCGTGTTTGACGAAAAGCCCGACGTCTCGAAGAACGACGACGACGACGGCAAAGACGACGGCAAGAAGCCTGTCGCCGACAAGGGCAAAGACGACGGCAAGAAGCCTGCCGCCGACAAAGACGACAAGAAGGACGACAAGACCGACAAGAAGGACGACAAGACCGACAAGAAGGACGACAAGGCCGACAAGAAGGACGACAAGGCCGACAAGAAGGGCGACAAGAAGAAGGACGAAGCGGAAGACGAAGAGGACGGCAAGAAGAAGAAGAAGGGCAAAGAAGGCGACACGGCCAAGAAGGGCAAGGCCACTCTCACCATCTTGGTGCGACCGTGGGCCATCGTGTACATCGACGGCAAGAAGCTTCAGCAGACGCCGCTGCGCAACTATCCAATCAGCGCCGGCGCCCACAAGATCCTGCTGGTCAACGACACCAAGGGCAAGCGCGAGGAGATCAAGCTCAAGGTCTCGGCCGGTGAAGCGATTCCAGAGATCAAGCGCACCTGGGAATGATCTCGCTGCTGCCGCCGCCTGCCCCTGCCTCGCTTCGTTGCCTCTTCTTTTCTGATCTCCGAAACCCTCCGCCTGTCTGATCCCGCTGAACCGGCAGCACCCCACGTCACGTTCGCGTTCGCTTGTGCGGGGGCTGCGTGCGCGCATAAACCCTCGTCGGTAATCAAGATCCCGCGTGTGTGTGTCTTGACATGAATGCAAATCGTTTGCATTAATGGCAGCTCATGGCTTTGCCTGCCTCTTCTCGCTTGCGAACGCGTCTTGCCGGTGTGCTGCCGGTGCTGTGCTTGATCCACTGCATTGGCACGGCCCTGTTCGCAGCCGCCATGCCGGCCGCCGCCTTGTGGATGCGCAGCGAGTGGCTGGAAGGTGGGCTGACAGTGCTGTCTGCCGTGCTGATTGGCGGCCCTGTCCTGCGTCGCGATCGCGACACTGATCCAGAGGGCTTAAGCCTGGCGCTGTTCTTGGCTGCCGTCGTCCTAAGCGCCTTGGGCTGGCTGTACGGGCAAGAGTCGCCGCGGCACATCGGGCTGATGCTGTTTGTGGCTACGCAGATCGTGTGGATGCGCAGCCGTCGCGTGCGTGCGGCCGCTTGCGAGTGTGCCCATCACACGCCCAGCGTCGTCCTGGCTTCCGACTAAGAGCGTCGATCGACGGGCGCACCCCTCTTTTGGCCCCATGCCGATCCCGGGTCTTAGCAAGAGTCCGCTGCCCTTTTCGATGTTCGATCTGCGGCGCGATGTCAGCGCGGCTCGTCGAGCCGACAAGCTGTCCAACATCTACCATCGCGGCCAAGACCTGATCTGGAGCGGTCGTCAGGTCCTGTCTGAGCTGATGGCCAAGCACGGCGGTCTGCGCTTGGAAGGACCGCAGCGCGATGCGCTGGGCTCCGTGCTTTCTGTCCTGATGTGGGGCGAACTGGCCGCGTGGAAGATCGCCGCGCAGCTTGCCGATGTCTTGGTGCCGCTGGAAGTAAAGCTGGCTGCGACCTCGCAAGCGCACGACGAGGCGCGCCACTTCTACGTCATGCACGACTACATGACGGCGCTGGGTTTTTCCGCCCAGCCGCTCGATCGCAGCAGTCGTGTGCTGCTGGACACGGCGCTTCTGGCCAAGGATCCGTGCTTGAAGATCCACGGCATGCAGCTTCTGATCGAATCGATGGCGCTGACGCTGTTTCAGGCCCTGCGCGAGCGTCGCATCGAGCCGGTCTTGTCCGATCTGCTTCTGTACTTTGAAAAGGACGAAGCGCGTCATGTCGGGCTGGGTCTGCAGTATCTGCCCGACGAGATGCGCACGCTGTCGAGAGTCCGAGCGGCGCGCCTGTTGGCGTTTCAGGTCGAGCTTCTGCTGGCTGCAGTGGCCGAGCTAAAAGCGCTGGAGCCGCATCTGCACGTGCTGGGCATCGACGCGCGCGAGGTCTTTCTGCTGGGCACCGCCAAGATCGCCATCGCCATCGAGATGCTGTGGGCAGAACAAGGCGGCGCATCGCGCGGCGAACGACACCCCTACATCGCGCGCTTTCTGTCCGCGACGGGAGAGCTAGCCTTCCCCAAAGATCGCGACAGCCGAGGCTGGCGGCGTCTGCGTAAGTCCGCCGGCGCCGCCCTGCACATGCTTCGCCACGGTGCCGAGTCCGAAGTGCCCGCCTCTTCGCTGGAACCGGAAGGGGCTCACCTGCGCGCGACCTCGATCTGGCAACGCTAACCACGCATCCGCCCGACGCGACCGATGTCGCGGCTGGGCGATAAAGAATCGCGGACTACGACGCCTTCAAGCGGCGAATCAGCTCGCGAATGCGGCGGGATCCGCCACCATCGCGATAGATGAAGCGCAGACCGACGCCGGTCCCCGCCAGGTACGCGACCCGACCCGACAGTGGCGTGGGCACCGCTCCACCGGGCAGCAATACATCGACGACCACTTCGGCATCCATGCCTGGCAGCGGCGCATCGCAGCGCAAAAGGGCACCGCCCAGCGAGATCTCTTCCAGCTCTCCTTGCCGCGTGTCCAAGCTGCCGCCGGTATGAAAGGTCACTGGCAAGTGAACCGGCAGCCGCGGATGTCGACGCTTGCGCGCCTGCACCTGACCCGATAGCGCCTTGAGGATGAAGCTCTGCTTGTCGCGCTCTTCCGGCAGGAACGCGACGACCGCGCCGGCCCGCACGCGCAGCCTGGGCAGCGCCGGCCGCCACGACTGCACTTCGCTGCGCAGCAGCATCTTGTTGGGCAGGCCTTTGCAGAACACTTCTACGACGACGTGATCGCCCACGGTCAGCGGAGTCGTGGTCGCCACGAACAGACCTCCATTGGGCAGGTCGGCGTGATACGCCTCGTCAAAGTCCTGTCGATTTTGAAAGCGCGCTTTCAGGATCTGCATCGGGGCGGGACCATATCACAAACACCTCACCGGGCAAGCACCGCCACGCGGCGCAGATCGCAGATGCGGGCTGTGATTTGGCGCCGGCTGCAAGGCCCACCGATGGGCGCACAGAATTGCGGTAGAGTGCGGCGCATGAGTGTCCTGATCATCATTCCCACGTACAACGAGCGCGAGAACATTGGGTCGCTGATCGCCCAGATTCATCAGGCGCTTCCCGTCGCAGATGTGCTCATTGTGGATGATGCTTCGCCAGATGGCACCGGCCAGCTTGCGGATGAGCTGGCTACAACCGATACGCGCCTGCGTGTGCTGCATCGCACCGGCAAGCTGGGTCTGGGCACCGCGTACTTGGCCGGCTTTCGCATGGCCTTGCAGCAGGGTTACGAGTTCGTGTTCGAGATGGATGCCGACTTCAGTCACGACCCGCGCTACTTACCAATCATGCTGCGCGAAGCGGGCGGCGATCCCGAAAACCCGCAGGCCCGGCCGCGTCCCGATGGCGCAGACATCGTCATTGGATCGCGTCGCGTGGCCGGCGGAGGAACCGAAAACTGGGGACTCTTGCGTCGCTGCATCTCGGCCGGTGGCAGCCTGTATGCGCGCGTGATCTTGGGCGCGCTGCGACCGGGCACGTTCTTGGGTCTGCCGGTGCACGACATGACCAGCGGCTTCAAGTGTTTCCGACGGCGCGTGCTGGAATCGCTCGATCTCGACTCGGTGCACTCAGAAGGCTACAGCTTTCAGATCGAGCTTACCTATCGCGCCCTGCGTCGCGGCTTTCGCGTGGCCGAGATCCCCATCATCTTCGTCGATCGTCGCGCCGGTCAGTCCAAGATGTCGTCGCGGATCTTTCTGGAAGCGATGGGTGTGGTCTGGCGTCTGCGCTTGCAACATCCCTGACAGGTCTTCGCTCATGTCCTTTCAATCCTCTCGATCATCGATGTCGAACGCCATGCGGTGGCTGCGTTTCTGCGCAAGCGTGCTTGCGTTGGCGTCGGTTCGTTGTGCTCCGCTGGATGCCGCGGCGGATGAAGTCAGCAGCGCGCCGCCGCAAGGCTTGGGCTCTGCCACTGCGTCTGCAGCAACAGGTCCATCCGCAGCAACGGGTGCGCCTGCAGCAACGGGTGCGCCTGCAGCAACGGGTGCGTCTGCAGCAACGCCGCTTGTGGCCTACACACCTCCCGCTGATCGCGGGGTGGGTACGCCACCGCCGACGCTGGCCTCTGCCGCGCGAGGCTCGACCGCCGATGGCAGCAACCGCGATGTCGGCTACTGCCATCAGGGCTACTGCATCACCAAGGTCGAAGCGAGCTATTCCAACGCGCGCAAGATCCGCTTCAACACCGACCTGATCAGCCACCGCGACGATTCCAACTTGCATCAAGTGATCGCGCGCGCCTTCCATCCCTACTACGTCACCAAGGACGAAAACTTCAGCACCAATGACTGCATCGGCGGCTGGCGACTTTGCACGCCGCCCGCCGTGTACGACATGGCTGTGCGCAAGATCGCATCGTGCAGTGGCATGCCGGCCGACTGCATCGTCAACGCGTGGACGTTTCAGATGCTGCACGCGTATCTGTGGGCCAACCAAGTCGCGGGCTCTGCCGATCACTGCGGCGATGCGGAAGGCAACATCGTCGTCATCCGCGTCGATCCGTCCGATCCCAGCGTCGCTTACGTCTGGTACGTCAAGGGGCGCGACGACAGTTATATCGTCACCGCCAGCAACCTAGACTTCACCGGAGCGCATCCGCAGTTCGCAAACCAGAAAGATGGCTGCGGCATCTTGGGCTGCATGGGATCGCACCACAAGCAGTACGCGCGGCGCAGCAACGACAACGATGCCCATGGTTTTTCCGTCGACAACACCGCGGTCTTCTTTCATCCCGGCTTGGAATACGACTACAAGCGCAACGTTGATCCGACCCTGACCTGCGTGATGCCCAGCCACGGCTATCGCTGCGGCAGCGCCGGTGTGTCGGAAGGGCACGACAACGATGACGCGCGTTGCAACCGCACGGGCTACACGCAGACCCTGACGCTGACGACGACGACGGCAGGCGCATCGGGCCCGTGGGGATCGCAGAAGTCGGGGGCGGGTGCCTTTTATGGCGGCTACTTGAACCGCTGTCCGCTGACCAGTGACAGCGCATCGGGCTGGGGCATTGGTCTGAACGCCAGCTTCACCTACGGTGATTCGGGCGTGAAGGCGGGGCACCCCAAGGGCATCTAGCGCGTCGTGAAACGCTTGCGCTGAAGCCGTCCTGCCCCTGTCAATCCCCCAACATTCTTGCTGATTTATTGGCGCGGTCGACGCTGCGCCGCGATGCAGATCTCTTGCCGGTTGTTGGCTAGCTGGGTGGCGCGGACGTGCTCAAAGCCCATGGCCTGCACCTGCGCAACAAAGCGTGGCACCTGTTCTGCCAGGCTCCAGTCGTTCAGCTTCAGGGTCAAAAGCGCACCGCGCAGCGAAGGTCGCAGCGTGCTGACGATGCGGCGCAGTCCATGCAGCGCCACCTGCGGCGCCAGGTTGACGTCCAGAAGCAGCCAGTCGACGCGCCTGGGCAGCTGTTCGCGTCGCAGATCGCCCAGCGTGGTCTGCAGATGGGTGAAGCGACCGTTGGCCAGCACGCGCGGATCCATCGATCCAGGATCGACCCCGACAACGGTCAGACCCCGCGTCAGCAGGGCATGGCTGGCACCTCCGGGGGCGCTGCCGATCTCGACGGCGACCTCGCGTTCACGCAAGGGCAGGCCGCTCCAGCGCAGGCCTTCTTCCAGCTTCAGCCAAGCGCGCGATGGGGCATCCGTAGGCAAGCGCAGCGACGGGCGTCCTCCCGCGTGCGGCGAGTGATCTGGGCCGTGCCGATGCAGACCGATCAGCCAGGGCTCGGGGTTCGCGACCGCTGCGATGGCGTCATCGTCCGTGCCGCACACCGGCGGCAGGATCACATCCAGCACCCACTCGCCGTTTTTTTCGGCGGCCCCTTGGCGCAGAAGACCGGGCGGCACTGCAGACTGAATCGCAGCGCTGGCAGCAGCCCGTGCGGTGTCTTCATCCGCGTCGGAAAACCCGGGCTCGCCGGGCTTGTGGCCATCGCGGAAAAAGACATGCAAGCGCAGCGGAAACGTCACGCCATGATCCGGCAGCGTGGCGATACGCGCGGCAAGTTCGTCCGCCGATTTCACGACGCCCAGCGACGCACCGTACGCGCGCACAAACACCGCCGCCAGCGCTTCGTGTGGCTGAAACGCAGGATCGCAGCGCCAGGTCAAAAGGCCCGGACGCATGAATGCCGGGCGATAGCCAGGCCGCAGGCGCGATAGCTCCGCTTTTACGGCGCGCTCTGCCCCAAGCTGACAGACGGCAAACGCAAACGGAAAGCCAGCAGCGGTGGCGGTGCGCACTGCGCTGGACGCTGCGCCCAGGTCCTGCCGATCAGATGGCGAGCTCGACGGTGCAACAGGTAGACAAGTCACAGAAGTGGCCTGTTCTTATCACAAGGCCGCGCTGCCGCCCGCGCAGTCGAGGTATAAAACGAGAATCATGCGTCACTCGCTTGCTCGTTCGTCGGGGTTCCGGCTGTTGCGTACACCGATGCCCGTGGGGGCGCTCGCCTGCCTGGCTGTGATCGGCCTGTGTCTTTGGCTTTGGCCCGTGTCTGCCCAGGCTGGCGTCGACGGGTATGAGACCGATCTGGGCCAGAAGCTGGCGTCCGTCCTGGCCGGTGGCAACACCGGAGTGTGGGCGTATGGACTGGCGTTTTTGGCGGGCTTTTTCACCAGCCTGACGCCGTGTGTCTACCCGCTGATTCCCATCACGGTCAGCTTGTTCGGTGCGCACAGCAAAGAAGCGTCTCGCCGCACGGCCCTTTTGCTTGCGGCCTGTTACGTCGGTGGCATCGCGTTTATGTACAGCGGACTGGGCGTTGTCGTCGGGCTGACCGGAGCCAAGTTCGGCGCGTTCATGACCAGCAAGATCGTCATGATCCCGGTCATCGTGTTTTTCTTGGCGATGGCGGCGTCGATGTTCGGTGCGTTTGAACTGGCTCTGCCGGCTGAGCTGAACACGCGACTTTCGCAGGTCGGTGGCAAGGGCTTCCTGGGCGCCTTTCTGATGGGCTTGGTGGCGGGTCTGATCGCGGCTCCTTGCACGGGTCCGCCACTGGCCGCGCTGCTGCTGTTCGTCGGGACACAGCAGTCGGTGGTGCTGGGGGGCTCGCTGCTGTTCGTCTATGCGCTGGGCATGGGCATGCTGTTCTTCGTCATCGCGGGCTTCGCTCTGACTCTGCCCAAGTCGGGAGCCTGGATGGACGCGGTCAAGCACATGTTCGGCATCACCATGCTGGTCGCTGCGCTGTACTTCGCGCGCAACCTGATCGTGCCCCTGCGCGACTACGGCAAGTCCAACCTAAGCTTCCTGGGAATCCACGGCGCACTGATGGCTGCGGGCATCGCATTCGGCGGCCTGCGACTGGGATTTTCTGACGGTGTATCGTCTGCGGCGCGCAAGAGCCTGGGCATCCTGCTTCTGACCATCGGCCTGTTTGGCAGCGTGTCGTGGTTCTTGGCGCCGCGCGCCGTGGGCCTGACCTGGCTGCGCGATGAAACGCAGGCAGTGGCGCAAGCCCAGCGCGAACATCGCCCGCTCTTGGTCGACTTCGGGGCCGAGTGGTGCCTGCCCTGCAAAGAGATGGAGCGACGCACCTTCGCCGATCCTGCGATCCAGCGCGAGCTTTCCCGCTTTGTCCTGGTTCGCATCGACTGCACCGAAGGCACGGAAGCCAGCGAAGCGCTGCAGAAGAAGTACGACTCAGAAACGCTGCCGTCGGTGATTCTGTTCAACGCGCGCGGCCAAAAGGCCGCCAAGCTCAGCGAGTTCACGCCGCCTGACAAGCTGCTTCCCATCCTGCAGCAAATTCAGTAAAAGCAGCCGCCGATGGCAAGCCGTGCTCAACCCGCCGCGCGAGGAGTCGCTCGCTTTCTGGCCAAGCCGCGCAGCAAGCCGGCTGCCAAGAACGCCCCGCCGACCACCCCTGCCGTCGCCGATGCGACCGCTTCTGAACCTGGAAAAGCCGCGCCTTCGCTGAAGATTCCTGAGCTTCTGACCGAGCTAGAAGAGCTCTTCAAGCAGCTTGGCGTGCGCCTGACCTATGAAGCGCTGGGTGGAGAGCTGGGCTCGGGTGGGCTGTGCAAGGTCAAGGGGCAGTTCCGCATCATCATCGATCGTCGCACCACACCGGGCGAGCGCGTCGCGATGCTGCTGCCTTTGTTGTTGCGCTTCGAGATTGCGGCGCTGCCGCAGTCGGCGACCCTGCGTGACTTGCTGCAGCGCCTGCGTCCAGCCGCCGATCCCGCAGAAGCCGAAGCGATCGCGGATCCTGATGCGCCGCCCGCTGTGGAATCGAACCAGACTGCAGGCGAGGCCGACGCAGCGGCCTCTGGCGACGCTTCCGATGTCGCAGATCATGCAAGTGACAGCGGCGTGATGGAGCTCGATCCCAACGTCGCCAGTCACGATGCACCGCCGTCGGTCCTTGGGCTGGGTGCGCCTTCCGCGGTCCCTGATGAAGCAGCGCTCGTAGGCGAGTCGGATCCATCGCCACCTGAAGGCGCATGAACCCAATGCCGCAGTCGACCGATCCGCTGGTGTCGGGTCTGTCGGATGAACAAGCGGCCGTGGTCTTGTCGCCGCCGGGACCTCTTCTGGTGCTGGCTGGAGCCGGCAGCGGCAAGACGCGGGCCTTGACCCATCGCGTCGCCTATTTTCTTTCGCACGGCGTCGATCCCGAGCGTGTCTTGCTGGTGACGTTCACCAATCAAGCGGCGCGCAGCCTGCTTTTCAGGCTGAGATCCTTGGGCTGCGCTCGCGCACTTTCGGATCGCGACTCGCTGTGGATCGGCACCTTCCATCACTTGGCGCTGCGCACGCTGCGCACACACGGCTATCGCATCGGTCTGTCCGATCGCTTCATCGTCTTGGATCGCGGCGAGTCCGCCGATCTGTTGGCCACCTGCATGGACGAAGTGCAGCCCGCACGCGTGTCGCGATGCGATCGGCCCTGGCCGCGTCCGGCACAGCTTCTGTCGCTTTTGTCCTTGTCGCTGAATGCCGAACAGACGCTGGAACAGACGCTGGCCAGCCACTCGCCCGAGCTGCTTGAGTCCGTCTCGCACATCTCGCAGGTGTACGAGCGCTACACCGCGCGCAAGCTGCGCATGGGCCTATGTGACTTCGATGATCTGCTGTTGGGTTGGCGCTTGCTTTTGTGCGATCAACGGACGGTGCGCGATGAACAGCGCGGTCGCTTTCAGCACCTGTTTGTCGATGAATTTCAAGACACCAGTCGCATCCAGTCGGCGATCGTGGAAGACATCGCGCAGGGCTATCGCAGCCTGACCGCCGTCGGAGACGACGCGCAGTCGATCTATGGCTTCCGCGGCGCCAACCTGGGCAACATCCACGACTTTTCCAAGCGCTGGCCCGATGCGCGCGTCTTGTATCTGTCGACCAACTACCGATCGGCCCCGGATATCGTTTCGCTGTCCAATCAGTCGGTGGCGCGCCATGCCGCGGCGTTCGCGCCACGACCACCGATGCGATCCGGTCGCGGCGATGCGCGTCTTTTGTCACCGGCCTTGGTGGCGCTGCCTGACGTGCGTCTGCAGGCGCGCTTCGTCGTGCAGCGCATCCGCGAGCGCTTGGCCGCTGGCGTCGCCGCCCGTGACATCGCGGTCCTGTATCGCAGCCACCGACACGCGCGTGAGCTGCAGCTTGAGCTGCTGCGCTGCCAGCTTTCCTTCGTCGTACGCTCGGGTCAGCGCGTCCATGAACAGGCGCACGTGCGCGATGCGCTGGCGTTCTTGCGGCTGTGCCACAACCCGCAGGATCGAATCGCGTGGACGCGCACGCTGCGTCAGGTCGCAGGCCTGGGTGACACAGGTCGAGCCCGCGTGCTGACCGAGCTGGATGAACAGTTCACAAGCGGCGCGCCCTTCGCCGATCTGAACGATCGCGTGCTACGCCATGCGCGCGGTGAAAGCAAGCGCGCTCTGGTCCGCATGTTCGCCCTGCTCGCCGAGCTACGCGAGCTATCGCGTCGAAACCAAGCCACCGACCACCTGCCTGCGCGGCTGCTTTCGCATGTCCTGAATCGTCACTATCGCGACTACGCCCATCGCGCGTTTGCCGATGCCGAACAGCGCTTGGCCGATCTGGATCAGCTGTGCCGCACATCCGCCGATGGTTCATCTGGCACGACCGCAGGCTTTGGCCCGCAGGCTCCGCTGCCGTTGGGTCCCAGCGATGTCCTGTCGGCGTTTTTGGCCAGCACCACGCTGGGCGAAGAGATGGATCGATCGCGCACGGAAGACGCCGACTCGATCGTGCTGTCGACTGTGCATCAGGCCAAGGGCTTGGAATGGCGCGTCGTCTTTGTGGTCTGGCTGTGCGATGGTCACTTTCCCGCGGCGCCAGCGCTGTCCGACTTGCGCGGCCCAGGTGGCGATACCGGTCTTGCCGAGGAGCGTCGCCTGTTTTATGTCGCGATCACGCGGGCCCGCGACGAGCTGTATCTGTGCTACCCGCAGAGCAGCGGCCCGGCGGGACTGCTGCGCCGCTCGCGATTTCTCGATGACCTGGACGATCCTTCCGCCCCGCTTGAGCGCTGGCGCATCCAAGTCGAACCGGCGATCGCATCGTGAGCTCGCGATCGGGTGGGGCGCCGAAGTTCTCATCGCCCCGCTGAAAACATGCAGCAAGAACTGAAAAAACTTCTTGACCCCAAGGGGCACGCTTTGATACCTGTTACAGCCGCCTGGACGCGCTGTAGCAGCTGAACTTTGTAGCGACACACCGTCCCCAGCCCATTACGAATCAAGGGCGTATAGCTCAGTGGTAGAGCATCGGCCTTACAAGCCGGGGGTCACAGGTTCAAGCCCTGTTGCGCCTACCCAGGAAGTTCTTTCGAAACTCAAGCAGTACAGCCCAATTTTGGGGTGGTAGTTAAGTTGGTTATAACGCCGGCCTGTCACGCCGGAGGCCGCGGGTTCAAGTCCCGTCCACCCCGCCAACAGTGAAAAGCCTCTCTTCTCGACGAAGAGAGGCTTTTTGCTTTTGGGGCTTCCGCGCTCAATCTGGGGGGCGCAAACCGGGCTTTGTCACTTTTTTGTCACCCGCTGCCGGACATTGGCCGCCCATCCTGCGGGCTCACAGCAGGCAGGCGAGACCCGAGGCGGTCGCCCCAAAAAGCAAAGGCCACCTTGCGGTGACCTTGCGCCCTGCCATGGAAACGACAGGGGGGGGCGATTCAGTTGCCAACCAAGTAGCGGCCGGGCCGGCGTCAACTCCTGCCTGCCTGGGCATTTAGGGGGGTGACCGGAGCATTGGTTACCAGCCCCCTCCAGACCAAGCAGTCCTGGCAGTGCTGCTGCGACCTACTCGTGTTAGAGCAGGCCCACTAGGGATCCTAGTGCTGGCAGCACGCGGCCATACTCATAGTGGCTGCCGCTGCGATCGGAGCCTGCTGCTCACGGTTTCCAGCGCGCCCGCTCCTTCAAACTCTCCACGACCCCCACATATCCTGGGAAGACAGAGGCCGCGGACGTTCCTTTTATCGCAAGTAGCCGGCGCAGTCGCCCTGCTTCTGAATGTGGGAGTTGTAGTTTTTTGAGGACTGGCAACCTGTCGCCGATCTCTGGATGTTTGCTTGCAGCATTTGCCAGCCATCGGGGATTATTCTCGGAGAACTTCCGGTCCTCATTTTCCAAGAACACATTCAATGGAATAGGATTGAGAACATCCCTATCTACTACAAACACACCAGCTTGAGCGCGAAGGTTGGGGTTGCTTCCCTGGGGCGCTGTCAATATCGTATACCGAAACATCAGCATGCTATCTTCCGAAATGACCGAATCTGGGAATAAGTGAAAGTAGTAATCATTGACAAAATCCGTTCTGAGTGCCCAGACAGCAAGCTCTCCCGATGCACCATCGCCCCTGCCTTCTTCTGTCCCTAAGCAAGCGAAGTAGGCAGCAGTTTCGGCATTCCAAGTCCAATCCAGTAGCCGGGTTGGGATGCCATAATGCTGCGCAAGAGCCAAAATGTAATGTAACGCAACGTCTGGCCAACAGCCTTTTGGTTGCTGCCTATTCGCCGCTTGGTGCATATTCATTTTTAATATAAATCGGAATTGTGGATCTCTGATAGATTGGCTAATCTCTGGAAGATTTAGTCCATGCCTATCTGCCTGATCGTGGAACGCTCGAATTAGCTCCAACTCCACCTTCAGCAGTTTCTGCCCTTCTTCTTCCGATAATGAATTTTTCCCAAAATCGATATCTAATAACGGAGTGCAGTGGGGAAACTTTTCTTGACTGTCTTTGCGTAAGACAGAAGGAGTCAAGTCCCACCGCGCATCTCTCTGCCCTCTGTAAATCCAGGTCGCTGGGTCGTTGATCCACCTTGGGTTGAGAGGATCGAGAGCCGTAAGAAAATCTTCGGCTTTCGGGAAGCTTTCGACGACGAAGATCTGGCTGTCAGACGCGGACATCATAGGCATCCGCTACCACAAGTCGCTTCTCTTAATCCATCAGCTACCCGCTGGCGCTGCGATGGATGGCGATGATTTTGGCAGTTTGGCTTGCGGCCCCGCTGAGCCCAAGACCAGTGCGGAGCACAGGCGAAAAGGTGCGCCGCACATGATGATCGTAGTAGCGGCGTGTCACCACCGGCGAGCTATGGCCCACGGCGCTGCTGACTTCATCCAGCGTGGCACCGCCGGCTAGGCTGCGGGTGACGAAGCTGTGGCGGGTGGCTTGATACCACGTCAGGGA
>JAYRFD010000420.1:0-3501 GCA_041908565.1 Polyangia bacterium
CGATCGTTCGGTAGGAGGAGGTCGATCGTTCGGTAGGAGGAGGTCGATCGCTCGGTAAGAGGAGGTCGATCGTTCGGTTGGAGGAGGTCGATCGCTCGGTAAGAGGAGGTCGATCGTTCGGTCCCAGGAGGTCGATCGCTCGGTCCCGATAGGTCGATCGTTCGGTCCCAGGTGGTCGATCGCTCGGTACGAGGAGGTCGATCGTTCGGTAGGAGGAGGTCGATCGTTCGGTAGGAGGAGGTCGCTCGCTCGGTAGGAGGAGGTCGATCGTTCGGTAGGAGGAGGTCGATCGCTCGGTCCCAGGAGGTCGATCGCTCGGTAGGAGGAGGTCGATCGTTCGGTCCCAGGAGGTCGATCGCTCGGTAGGAGGAGGTCGATCGTTCGGTCCCAGGAGGTCGATCGACCGATAGAACTAGGTGGAGTAACCGCTACATACAGGTGAACTTGCGGATTTATAGCGCTTGGGCGGGGGCCGGATGCGGGAAACTACAGGGTTGGGGGCGGGAAGGTGCAGGCGCGGCTGCCGCAGGTGTCCACGACTCGGCCATCTTCCCGCAGGAAGCTGTCGATCTGGATCTTGGCGGCTTCCAGTCGACCGATGCTGCGATGCACGGCGTTGTCTTTTTCGGGGGGCACGTTGCTGTCGCCGGGGCGGGGCTGCTGGCCGATGTCGTACTGAACATAGGCCGATTCAGTGCTCATGATCACCTGGCCGACGCCAAAGACTGCCTCGACCGGCAGGCCCAGCAGCGACAGGCCCATGCTGCGGACCATGGCCCGCGTGACCAGGTTGGACACCTGAGCATCGCCGATGCCCTCTTGATACAGCAGCCGCTTGCCGCGCACGCCGGGCAGCGGGTCGCGCAGCACGTGCGGCGCATAGGTCGCCGGGTCGGTGACATCCCACAGGCTTTGGCTCAGCGCGACCAGCACCTGGCGGTCCAGCGGGTCGGGGTATGCCGCGGTCAGCCCGTCGACAAACGGTCGAAAGCCGCTGCTTCGCCAGATCAGCTGTGACCAGAAGCCGCCGGGCACCACCAGCGCCGCCCGTCCGATGTGTGGACTGATTGCCAGCAGGGTCAGGCCCTGGGTGCCGCCGTTCGAGACGCCGTAGTAATAGACGCGGTTCTTGTCGGCGATCAGGCGGCCCATGCTGCGAAGCTCATTCAGCGAGTCCAGCGCCCCAGCCGCCAGCATGCGCGATAGATACGCGAAGTTGACGTGCGCCTGCTGCAGTCGGTCGGTGACGCGGACGATCTGGTTGAAGTCCGCTGCCACTTGCTCGTTGAGCAGGCTGCGGTCGGCGGCAGAAAGTCCCAGCCAGTCCGTCGCGACCTGGACCATGCACAGGCGGCCGGTTAGCTCGCGCAGGGGCTGGCCGTCCAGATCGGTCTGCCCGCTGCCGAACAGCCCGTGTCCATAGATCAGGATGGGCACCGGACCCATGGCGCGTTCAATGCAAGTCGGGATGTGGATGGACAGCGGAAAGGCGGCCAGGCCGCGGATCATCGGCTCGCCATCGGGCCCGGCCTGCAGGAGACCGCTGCTGTCGTCGGCCAGAAACGACGGAGCATGCAGGCGGCCATAGATCTGTCGCAGAAGCTCGGGCTTGCCGGGCGGCTTGTCCACCGCCTTTTCGACGACCAGGGCGGGCGGGCTGCCGGTGGAACGGCGATAGCTGAAGGCGGCGTCGCGCATGCGCAGAAGGCGGGCGCTGCTGCTGTCGTTTTCCGTCTGAAAGTCCCAGGCCAGCTGCAGGCTGGACCGCGGCAGGCCCTGACGTTCCAGAAAGACCAGGACTTGATCGATCTGCGATCGGCTTTGGCTGCGGATGCTGCCCGGGTCCAAGCGACCGTCGCGCAGTGCCTGGAAGCCGGACAGTGCAGCGACGGGCTGGCCCGCTTCGGTCCGCAGGCCGCTTACGGCCACGACATAGCGAGTCGCTGGTCGCAGGCGCACCTGCGGCTGGATAAGAAGGGCCTGCCGCTCGTCGGGGCGGGCGTTGCGATCGGGCTCGACCAGGATGGGCACGCGATCGCCGCTTTCGTATTCAAACAGCTGAACCGGGCTGCTTGGCAAAAGCGATTCACCGACGTGGCCGGCGCCAGGCAGCGGGGTGGCGTCGATGCGCGCCCCACGCAGCGGGAAGTAGGCCAGCATCGGCGTGGCCAGGCTGAAGCCGTCGTGCCCGGCGAACAGATCGGGCGACAGGCGAACCCCATGCCGCGACTGCGGCAGCGCCGCGGGCGGCAGGCGCAGCCGATTGACTCCGCTGGCATCGCGCAGCCGATAGTGACTGGAAGGGAAGGGCGTAAAGCAGTCTTCGTTGGGGCCTCCGCCCAGCGGATTGCAGCCGGGGGTAAGTGGAGGCTCGACGAGCGGGCGTTCCGGCGGCGCCGGCTGACAGGCTAGCTGGGTCACGGCAGGAGCAGCCAGGCCAGGCAGCAGCAGCCAGCCCAGCCGGGACCACAGCGTGAAGCAAAGGGGGCCAAGGCCGCGAAGCATCGGCGCAGCATACTTCGGCGCCTCGTCCAGTCAGTCGACTTGTGTAAAGTGCGCCCGTCCTGCGGTTTGTGAGACGGGAACGAAGTCCACGGCAAGGAGACGTCACGATGAACCTGAACGAAGCGATGTCGGCGCTAAAGAGCGCGGCCAAAGAGTCGGCCAAGCGGACCTACCTGAAGCACGGAGCCAAGGAGCCGCTGTTCGGGGTGCTGACCAGCGACCTGACGGCTCTGCACAAGCGCATCAAGACCGATCACAGCTTGGCTGTGCAGCTGATTGCGACCGGCAACGCGGATGCGCGCCTGCTGGGCTTTATGATCGCCGACCCGGGGCAGCTAGACGTGAAGACGGCGCAGACCTGGGTATCCAAGGCGTCGTGGCCGATGGACACGTACTACCTGGGTCAGCTGCTGGTCAAAAGCGGCATCTGGATGGACTGCATGATCGCCTGGATGGCCGTCGCCGATGAGTGGGTGCAGAGTGCCGGCTATTCGCTGTTGGCCCAGCGACTGAAAGACGATGCCGACAGCATCCCCGATGACCTGGCGAAAAAGACGCTGGTCGCCATCGAAAAGGGCATCCACAAGGCGGCGAATCGCGCTCGCTACAACATGAACACGGCGCTGATCGCCATCGGCACCTACAAGCCGGGTCTGCGGGATGCGGCGCTGGCTGCGGCGGATCGCATCGGTCCCGTCGAGGTCGACCACGGCGACACCAGCTGCAAGACGCCCAGCGCGCCGGAATACATCCGCAAAGCCGGAGCCCACGCCGATCGCATGGCCAGCAAGAAGGCCGGCGGCACCAAGGCCAAGGCAGAAACCAAGTCCGCGCCTGCGAAGGCAGCAGGCAAGTCCGCGCCTGCGAAGGCGGCGAGCAAGTCCGCGCCTGCGAAGGCGGCGAGCAAGTCCGCGCCTGCGAAGGCAGCAGGCAAGTCCGCGCCGAAGCGGGCGGGTCGCGAGGCTAGCGCGTAGCGACGCGAGGCAGGTGCACCGC
>JAYRFD010000421.1:0-4399 GCA_041908565.1 Polyangia bacterium
TACTGCGACGAGATATTGGGATCGAGCTGGTTCACATACGGGGAAAACGGCCCCGGATAGTTGCCCGTCAGGCGGGAATAGGTGTAGCTGGCCAGCACCGCAAAGCGATTCGATAGGCGCTTGTTGGCCGTGATGGTAATCGCGTGGTAGTCCCGCTTCGGCGTCGGGAACAAGACCATCGCCTTGTAGACGTTTAAGCGATCGCGGGCGAAGGTCGCCGCTTGTTGCAGCGAAGGATCGGTGGGCTTGGCCATCGCGGACTGCGCGGCGGCTGCGGCTTCTTTTTCCAGCTGCTCGACGATTCCTCCGTCGGGTGCCACGCCTGGATTGCCGATGAAGTAGTTGTTGCCGCCATCGACCGACAGGTCTTCGACCACGGTCCCCAGCCAGCGGTAGGTGTAGAACGCGCCCAGCACCAAGTCCCAGCCGACGTCGTACTGCACACCCGCCACCAGCTCGTCCACGTACTGGCCCTTCAATCCGGGAGCCACCGGGCCGTACTCACCACCTGACAGGCGCGGCTCGATCAAGTTGCAGGGATCGGCCAGCGTGCGCTCTGGCACGGGCACGGGGCGGCCACCGGCCACATTGGTTAGCGATCGACGCGGGCAGTTGGACGCGAAGCCGCGGCCGCGCAAGAAGCCTTCTTCGCTGAAGATGCGGTCATTCAAGTCCATGGGCACGGACTGATAGAACCGCCCATAGTTCACGTAGGCCTTGGATCGTCCGCTGCGACTGAAGTCGTACGCAGCCGAGACGCGCGGCGCGACATTGTCCCACAAGAACATGCGTCGACTTCCGTCGGTGGCGAACAGCTCTTGCAGTTCCCAGCGCAGGCCCGCATTTACCACCAGGCCGGGCAGAAACGACGTGTTCCAGCTGTCGCGCAGGAAGACGCCCCAGTTGCGCGTCTCGGTCTGTGCGCGGAATTCGGAAAAGCACCAGCGGCCTTCTTGTCCCGCGCACGGCGTACCGACCTGGCCATAGAAGTTCTTGGGGCGCTCAAGCGCGTAGCCACGGTTGATGCGCAGTCCGTCTCCGGTGGCGTTGGTTTCCCAGCTGATGCGTCCGCTGTACGGATCGGTCGAGCTGAATTCCGTCCCCGTGAACTTCTTGGTGTTGTCGAGGATGTTGTCTTCAAAGTCGAGTCCCGACTTGAGCGCGTGATTGCCCAGCGCCGAAAAGTACCCGGTGATCGACGCCTGCAGGCTGTGCCGTTCCATCTTGCGCAGCGGCGTGTACTGGCCAAATCCGGCGCGCGTGTAGTCGGTGACGGGGCATGGGTTGAACAGCTGACCGTTGGGCAGCATCTGGCGCTGACATTCGGGAATGCTCTCGAAGTCGGCCAGCGAGTACGGATCGTCCGAGGGCGCGCGATAGCGAACCTGCTGAATACCGGCAGAGCCAGGAAGCTCTTGCAGCTGAACCAAGTGCAGGCCGTACAGCACATCTAGCTGCAGCTTGCGGTTCAAGAACTTGCCGATGTAACGCAGGGTGCCGTCGTGGTTCTGCGCCGCGCGCGTGATCGCCTGCGCATCGACATCGCCGGAGTACGGATTGGTGCTGCCGGTGGTGCTGTAGCCGCTGCCCGATCCATATTCGTTGCCGAACTGCGGCGAACCCAGATAGCTGACGATGAAGCTGTGGTCGGGATTGATGTTGATGTTCAGCTTCGCGATCCAGTTGAACAGGCGGCGCGTCTCTAGGATCTGGCGCGTGCGATCGGGCACCAGCGTCGTGCGTCGAGCCTGCAGGCGTGGCACCGCGGACAGCGCTGGATCCGATAGGTAGCTGGGGTCGCGATAGTCCGGGTCGGCTTCGGGCTGCTGCGTGCGAATGCTGCGCGTCGTCAGGTTGGTCGTAAACGTTGGCGCAAAGCCGACATAGAACCAGACGTGGTCGCGAACGATCGGCCCGCCCAGGTCGAAGCCCATGTCGAACTGCCGCAGGATTCGGCTCGACGTGGCGATGGCTTCGCCCAAGCGAGAGATCGGCGCGGCATCGGCCTGCCACGGCGCGACGGCACCGAACAGGCTGCCGTGAAACTCGTTGCTGCCACTCTTGGTCGCGATCGAGATCACGCCACCGGTCGCACGACCGTATTCGGCCTGGTATCCGCCCGAGATGACGTTGACTTCCTTGATGAAGTACTGGTGCAGCTGCGTCGACGGCAGACCGAACGCCAAGTCGGTGGTGTTCAGGCCGTCGATCAGGATGTTGTTTTCGTTGCCCACCGATCCTGAAAACGAAACACCGATGTCGCCGCCTGCCACGCCGCGCGGCGCGACGTCGGCGGCTCCGGGGGCCAGGCTGATCACGGACTCAAACGTGCGACCGCGGACCGCGGTGTTCTGCAGGATCTCTTGGTTGATCTCGACGCCGGTATTGGCGGTCGCGGTGTCGACGTTCGGGGCCCGTTCACGCAGGACGATCTTTTCGCTGCGCCCCTTCTGCGTCGGCAGGGACGTGTTGATCGACAGGGTCTTGTTCTGGCCAATGCGGATGCCGGGGCGTTCAACCACGACATCGTTGAAGTAGAACCGCACCACATACCCGTCGCCAGGCGGCAGCTGGGTGATCAGATAGCGGCCCGTTCGATCACTGACCTCGGTCTGGTCACCCTGCAGCGCGGGGCCGTTGACGACGATGGTCACGCCGGGCAAGGGCTGCCCGGTTTCGCGGTTGGTGATGCTGCCCTGAATCTGGCCGTACTGCAGCTGGGCTTGGGCGCTGCTGCCGGAAAGGACGATGCTGGCTGCCGCGGCTGAGGCAGCCCAGAGGGCAGGGGTCCTGCGCAGGGAATGTCGCATCAAGGTCTCCAACGGGGTCAGAAGGGGCCGCGCGGCACTGATTCAGCACCGGACAGAACGACGGAAACGCGAGCCATTCATACCGCAGTTGGGCGGTGGTCTGCGCAAGGATTTCGGAGTGGGGATAGACAGGTCGCTGCCGTCGAGGCAGGGGTTGGAGCAGGGCGCGGTGGGCTAGTCGTCCTTGTTGCCCTTTTTGTCGTGGCCGGTGCCGGTCAGCCAGCCCTGCGACTGGTTGCGCAGCAGCCGACGGAGCGTCGGCACGACGTCGTAACCAACAGTGCTTGTGAAATCGGATGACGAGTCGCCGCAGGCGGTGGGCTGGTTGCTGGCCAAGCGATCGGGGCAGGTGCGCTGGATGTATTCAAGGTCGGTCAGCGCGGCTTTCTTGTCTGCCTTCAGCCAGCGCGTGTGGCGGATGCAGCGGGCCCCGTCGGTCGTCCATTCCGCTTCCATTGCCCAGTCGGTTGAAGCGGGGGCTTGCACGCCCATGTTGTCCCAGACGTTGATCGATGTGCCGTTGCGGGTATGGGGAACGCCGTCGCCACAGTAGTCGGCGCGGACCAAGCGGGTGCAGGCGTGGTGCCAGGGCTGCATCGACTGCTGCTTGCAGACGCTGCCTTGGCATTCCGTCTTTTCTTCCCAGGGGCGATAGCCCCACAGCGCGCACTTGCCCAACGCGCCATCGTTGCATCCAAACATCAGCTGGTCAGGGCTGGGCGTGAAGCTGCCGCTGTCCAGGTCATAGCTGCCGGGCATGGGAACCGCGAGGATCGGATCGTTGCCGGTCTTGCCGCAAGCCGGCTGCCATTTGCCTTTGCTGTCTTGCTGCGAGACGGCGTAGACGTACACGCCAGAGGCTGCGTCCTGTTGTTCGCTGTCGATACGAAGCAACACGGTGCTGCCATCGGCCTGCGGCGCTTCCAGCTGTAGGTCTGCAACGCTTGATGCTGGGCTCAACGAACCATCGCTGCCGATTGCTACAAGCTGACCGGATCCGCTGATGCCAATGCCCGAGATCGTGGTGCCATTGATGCGAAGGCCGTTGATGCGAAGGCCGTTGATGCGAAGGCCGTTGATGCGAAGGCCGTTGATGCGAAGTCCATTGATGCGCAGCCCATTGATCTTCAGGAGCGACGCCTGCAGCTCTCCAAAACTGTCTGAGCCCAAGCCGCCGGCTTCAGTTCCACAAGCGGCGATTGACAGCGCGCTGGCAAGTAGAAACGGGCAGATGATCGTGCGCATCACAGGACCTCAGTGCCGATCATTGCAAGTTCAAGGCCAAGGACTGCTTCTACGTGTGCGCCCAAGGTGAGCCATCTGCGGTCTGGTGCAGGTTGCGGAGAATGCGACGGAACTGACGGCAGGTCGACACGCGCGACCGCGGTGCTGAGGTCAATCGTCCCCGCAGCCCGTAGGGACAGTTGTCCCCGGGACGAAGAGTCCTGGGCTTCACTTCTTGGGCGGTGGCCAGGTTGCGCAGACGCGTAAGCCGATGCCGGGATCGCGGAACTGCCGATCGAAGACGTTGCGGTTGTTCACGTGATGCGAGATATCCGTCGCGTTGTACGCCGCGCTGCGCGTCAGGA
>JAYRFD010000422.1:0-6402 GCA_041908565.1 Polyangia bacterium
CAGGTGGATGATCTCCATGCGATCCTGCAGCGGCAGCGGGATGCTGTGCAGGCTATTTGCCGTCGCGATGAACATGACATCCGACAGGTCGTAGTCCAGGTCCAGGTAGTGATCCACGAACGAGTGATTCTGTTCCGGATCCAGCACTTCCAGAAGCGCCGCCGACGGATCGCCGCGGAAGTCGGTCGACATCTTGTCGACTTCGTCCAGCAGCATCACCGGGTTGTTGCTGCCCGCTTTCTTCAGGCTTTGGATGATCTTGCCGGGCATTGCACCGATGTACGTTCGACGGTGGCCGCGGATCTCGGCCTCGTCGCGCACGCCGCCCAGCGACAGGCGCACGAAGCGTCGTCCGGTCCCGCGCGCGATCGACTTGGCCAAGCTGGTCTTGCCGACGCCCGGCGGGCCGACCAAGCACAGGATCGGTCCCTTGAGCTTTTTGACCAGCGCCTGCACCGCCAGGTACTCGATGATGCGCTCTTTGACTTTGTGCAGACCGTAGTGATCTTCGTCGAGGATCGACTCGGCTTCTTTGATGTTCAGCTTGTCCTGCGTCCGGTCGTCCCACGGCAGCGACAGCACCCAGTCGATGTAGTTGCGGACCACCGTCGCTTCGGCTGACATCGGCGACATCAGCTTCAGCTTCTTCAGCTCTTTGCGCAGCTTGCCCTGCGCCTCGCGAGACATCCGCTTCTGGCGGATCTTGTCCTCGATCTCTTGCAGCTCGTTTTTGAACTCGTCGCGCTCGCCCAGCTCTTTCTGAATGGCCTGCATCTGCTCATTCAGATAGAAGTCCTTCTGCGATCGGTTCATCTGCTTCTTCACGCGCGATCGGATCTTCTTTTCGACCTGCAGGATCTCGATCTCGGCCTGCATCAGCTGCAGCAGTCGTTCCAGTCGGCCCGACGGAGAATCGGTTTCCAAGATGGCCTGCTTGTCGGCCAGCTTCAGCGCGGTCAGCGATGCCGAAATCGTGTCGGCCAGGCGCGCCGGATCGTCGATGGTCGCCGTCGTGCTGACCAGCTCGGGCGGGATGCGGCGGTTCAGCTTGACGTAGTTTTCAAAGACGCTGCGCACCTGGCGTACCAAGGCCATCAGCTCGGTCGCGTCTTCGTCGGGCTCGCGAAACTCTTCGATGTCGACTTGCAGGTGGTCGTCGTTGGGCAGAAAGCGCCGGATGCGCGTGCGTCGCTTGCCTTCGACCAGGACCTTGACCGTGCCGTCGGGCAGACGCAGAAGCTGCAGCACTTCGGCGATGGTGCCCGTCGTATAAATGTCGTCGGATGCCGGATCGTTGGTGCGGGCCTTTTTCTGCGCGCACAGGACGATCTCGCGGCTGTGCGCCATGGCGTAGTCCAGCGCGTGGATCGACTTTTCGCGCCCGACAAACAGCGGCACCACCATGTACGGGAAGACGATGATGTCGCGCAGCGGCAGAAGCGGCAGCCCGCGCGCCCCCCGCCGCCGACCACCGGACGACCCAGAGCCTCCTCCCGATCCCGAGGAGTCTCCATCATTTCGAGAATTTGTACCCATAACTTCACTTTATCAACGAAGCTCCTGCGGCCGAAATTTTGCCGCGCCCGCGGCCGGAACATCGTCAGGAACAGGCCCACTGCCCCGTACGTATCCGCAAGGACTCGGGGCTGCCCCAGGCAATCCCCTGACGGGTCGGCACACAGGCCCTTGACCCAATAACGTCCGGCAGGATACGAGAAGCACCATCCTTGGACCCGGAAGACGCCACGCGCCCGCTGCCCAAAGAACTGCTCGCTATGCGGCAAAACCTGCAGCCTCGCCTGCTGCGGCAATTGACCCAGCAGCTTCTGTCCAGCGAGGACGCCTTCGACGCGTTTTGTCGGGATGCCTTTCCCAACGTAAAGCGCCAGTTCGGGGCTGCCATGGGGCATCTGGCCAAAGAAACACGGCTTCTGGAATCGGTTGAACAGACCGAGCTATTTGATGCCCTGTATTCCTATGACTCGAAACGCATGCTAAAGGCGTGTCGGCGTATCCAAGCGACCGTCGAACAAGGCAAACAGAACGATCCCACCGACGCAGATGAACCCCGTGTGCAGGCGCCTTCTGCTGGTGGCGCATTTTGGACGAAAGAGACGATTTTTCTGCTAGTCGTATTTGTATCTCTGATTCTAATTCTTTATCAATGCACGATGTATGTCGTATTCGCGCCGACGGCTGACAGCGTGACCGCAAAGCCCCAGCGTGCCCCGGTGGCTCCCGTCGTGACCGCCGCCTCAGCGACTCTGCCGCCGGACGTACCAGTGCTTGGGCGAGAGTCGCCGGCGGATGCTGCCGCCGCAGACTCGACGAGGGGTGTGGACGCGCCCAAAGCCGCCGCGCCGCCCAGCACCGCGCCCGTCCCCCCGCCGCCACCCGCCACCCCAGCCGCGCGTCCGTCGCCACGCAGCCAAGCCCCACGCTCAAACAGCGGACCCGCGCGCCTGACTCGCTAATAATAATCGGCTATCGGTTGATAGTGTTATTATGCTGATTTATCGATTGATAAATGTGAAAAATAATAAACAAAAATTCGTTCATCATTCCATTTGTCTGTGCGGTAAATTGATTGATAGGTGGCCGGCCAAGGGCCGCGGAAAACGTATGGAGCAGTTGCGGGGACTGTGACACGATGCCGCCTTTCCCTTACCGGAGGTGGCAGATGGCGTCCCTGTCGCGAGTACAGCAAGCAGCGCAACCGTCGGAGCGTTCACGACCGCAGGTGCAGGCAGCGGCGCGCAGCACCAGCGAGGCCAGCCGAACCGGGGGGCGCTGGCTGCATCTGGGGCTGGGGTGTGCGTTGGCCTTGGCGTCGGCCTGCGGTCCGCAAAGCGACGAGCTACTCGACGACGGGCAGCCCATGCCCATGGACCCTGCCGGCCCATCGGATCCGAACAAGCCGATGAACCCGATGGATCCAATGAAGCCGATGGATCCGATGAAGCCGATGCGACCTCCGCTGGGCGCGCCGCTTTCGGTGCCGGCCAATACGTGGACCTGGGTCGACTTCCCGGACTCGGTCTGCGACGAGGGGACGCCGACGGGCATCGGCGTGAACTGGAACGGCAGCAAGAAGCTTCTGCTGTTCCTAAACGGCGGCGGAGCCTGCTGGGACTATCTGACCTGCGCCGTTGCCAACACGTCCAGCCACGGTCCGTACACCAAGACGCAGTTCGACAAGCAGCTTGGCGGCCTGCCGGGATCGGTGCTGGATCGATCGGCGGACAACCCGTTTGCCGACTACAACCTGGTGTTTGTGCCGTACTGCACGGGCGATGTTCACTCGGGCGATGCCGTGCAGACGTACATGGGCTTCGGCCAGAAAAAGGTCGTGCACCACAAGGGGCGACCGAACCTGGTGGCGTTCCTGACGCGCTTGGCGGCGACGCTGCCGGACCCCGAAAAGGTCGTGCTTAGCGGCAGCAGCGCCGGCGGCTTTGGAGCGGCCAGCAGCTATGACCTGGTGCACAGCTACTTCCCAGAAAATCGCGTCTATCTGATCGACGACAGCGGCCCGGTCTTCGTCGAAAACGGCATTCCCAAGGACCGGCGCGACAAGTGGTATGCGTCGTGGAACTTGAATGCGACGTTCGGCGCGCTGTGCCCCAAGTGCCAGGACGATCTGTCGGACATGATCAACGTCATGGCGACCAAGTACCCCAACGAACGGTTGGGGCTGCTGTCGTACACAGAAGACACGGTCATTCGGTCGTTCTTCGGGGCGCAGACGCCGCAGGTGTTCAAGCGAAACCTGTACGACTTGGCGGACAAGCGCATCGCTGCACGCGCCAACTTCAAGTACTACTTCGTCGACGGAGACGCCCACACGTTCCTGGGATCGCCGGGCAAAACGACAGCGCAGGGCGTGCGGCTTTGGGACTGGCTGAAGGCTCTGGTCACCGACGACGCAGGCTGGGCATCGACGCGACCGTAGCGCTGGCGGAAGGACGTTCGGCGCGGGGCGATCAGGTCTGGGGGGCGGTCGGTCCATAGACGCCGTCGTCGAACCAGATGCGTTCGTAGCAGGCGTCCGGCGGGGCATGGGGCGGGCGAAGCCGTTGGCCGTACTGAGTTAGCTGCGCGGCCATGGCTTCCGGCGATTTGGCGAACAGCGGCCACTGACTGGCATAGGCGGCCAAAAGCTCGGCTCGATGGGGCAGAAGCGCGGTCACGTCCAGCCGGCTTTCGCGCAGGCGGGGCGGGAAGCCCGGGCGGTGGCGCTGCGGATCTCCGTCGGCCCGCACCGCCGCACGAGCCGCGACCTGCGCCATCAGCATGCGCAGACCAGGCAAGCGTCGCCGCATATGCGGACAAGACTGCAGCCAGTCGGCATACTCGCTTCGTTCGCGCGGTGGCGTCGATCGTTCGATAGTGTCGATGCTGTTGGCACTCTCGACACCCAGTGCGGCCAACCGACGTCCCAGCGAATAGCGGGCGAGGGCATAGGGCAGGTCTTCGTAGAACGCCAAGCGCAGCGTCGGACCCACCTGATAGGCCATGGCACGAGCCGCTTCGTGCGTGATGCGGTGATCGATGTGCCCGCCTACGCCAAGCGGCGCGTACAGCGTGGTCGATCGAGGCAGCCACGGCAAAAGACGGCTGAGCACTTCATTGGTGATGCCCAGGTGCGGCGGACCGAACGGCATAAACAGGTCCAGTGAGCCCCGCACCTCGGGACGATCGAGCGCATCGGGTAGCTCAAGGCAGCGATACTGACAGCCCAAAAGCTGCGCCGCTTTTTCGTCTTCTCTCCGTCGTGTTTCGGCCTGCGGGCCCGATAGAAACACCGTGACCAAGACGACGTCTGCGGCGGGTCGGTCGGGGCTGGCTGCAAGCTGCGACGCCAGATGACCGGCGCACGAAAACGCGATGTCGTCGGCGTGCGGCGACAGAAAGACGTGCGCATGACGCGACTGGCCTGGCAAAGCCATCACGGCACTTTACTTGTGGGCAACAAGCCCGGGACCCGGGGGACCGCTGACATGACGAGTGTGCGAGATGAAATCCTGGCTCCAAGTATGGCCAAGTTCGACGATGGGGCGCGTGCAAAAACAGGCCACGGCACTGGCCAAGATCAGCGCGCGTCCGGCTTCGACCGCCAGGCTCCGTCGCGGCCCGTCGACGTGCGAGGTCGGGGCCCACAGATAGGCGACGGCCTGCGCCTGCGACAACAGCCACAGCGCAACGAACAGCACACTGGCGCTGCGCAGGTTGGCAAACGCCGACAGAGCAACCAGCCCATGCAGCAAAAAGGTCAGCGTACCGGGGGGCGCGAAGATCCCCAGCAGGGCCAGGCGCAGTGCCGGGGCAGCGGCCTGTTCGGGGGACGGTCGCACGGCCCGATCCGAAGCCCGATCAGAAACCCGATCAGCGGCCCGATCCGACGATCCGGGCGGGTCTTGCGCATCCTTGGGCGCTGCAATCGGCGAACACGTGGAACGCGCCGGCAGCGTCGACAGTCGATGTCCCAGCCAGCCCGCTGTGACCGAAAGCGCGCCAAGCTGCAGCAGCGCGGCCAGGATCCCCGTCGCTGTCGCGCTGGCCACACCCAGAGCCGCAGCGGCAATCGGCAACAGCAGCGGCAGCGCCGGCACACGCGCGACGCAGGGGAAGGGGCGCGCCACACGAGGCAGCAGAGCCGCGGCGGCCGTCGACAACAGAAGCAGCGAAGCCAGCCCGGGGGCAAGGACGCTGTGGGCCTGCGGCAAGGCTCCGGCCAGAACGCGCAGCCACAGATAGAAGCCAACCAAGGCGGCGATTGGCAGCGCGGTCACGGCTCCTGCGGCCAACGACAGCGGCGCGCGCAAGGCCAGGTACGCCAGGATCGCAAGCGGAACCAAAAGCGCCGCGCTGAGCCCGACATACAGAACCGGGGCGACGGTAAAAAGGGGCCAGCCCCGCGGCCAGGTCAGATCGGCGAAGTAGTTCTGGTAGCTGAGCTTGACCAGATCCGTCGTGTGCTGGACGAAGTGGCCGCTGCTCAGCGTGGTCGGCCCCGAGTGCGCGACCAAAAAAGACAGCGCCAGTCCCAGGGCCAGCAAGCTGCCGGCTGCCCCGATCGAAAACAGACGTCGCTGTGGAATGGGAAGCAGACCACGCAGACCCAGCAGGCTCAGCGCGAAGAAGAACATCAAGGGCACCGCATCCAGACACACGAGCAGACCCAAGCTGCTGCTGACCGTCAGCGTCTGCCAAAGCAGGTCGACTGCATGCGGACGCTGCGGGGCGGTCGGATCGGGCCACGTGGGCTGCTGCCGCAGGCGCAGGGCCAGTCCTGGCGATCGCAGCAGGCTCCACAGCGCGACGGCCAGCGCCAAGATCAGCGACAGACCGTCGATGCCCGCGTGGTAGCTAAACGGCGCAGATACCGACAGCACGCGCTGG
>JAYRFD010000423.1:0-4738 GCA_041908565.1 Polyangia bacterium
CAGCGCCAGCCGCTGTTTGCTCGGTGATCCCGCGGACGTTGAGGTGTTTTGCAGCCCTTCGCGCAGCGCGAAGTACACGGCCACCGGGGCCAAGAACAGCACGCGGATCAGCTTGACCAGCGTCGCGCTTTGCCCGGCGATCTCGCTGACGGGATAGCTGGCGGCCAGCACCTGCGGGACGGCATAGACGCTCATCCCGACCAGCACGCCGT
The DNA here is from genome assembly GCA_041908565.1 of Polyangia bacterium. Lineage (GTDB taxonomy): Bacteria > Myxococcota_A > Polyangia > Palsa-1104 > JAEUJZ01 > JAEUJZ01. Next base: position 213 of record JAYRFD010000423.1, read on the forward strand.
ACTGGTTGTGGCTTAGCCCCAAGATCGTGATGGCACTTGGCAGAAGCAGGACCAGGCCGACGCCCAGCAGCGCCGTAAAGGCAATGGCTCCGGCTACTTCGGCGGTGCTGGCGCCGATCAGCGGGGCCACCGTTGCGATGGCAGAGTTTCCGCAGATGGCATTGCCCACGGCAATCAGCAGCGACGGCTTGCGCGGCAAGGCAAACACACGCTGCGCAAGAAGCGCACTGCCGAAAAGCGAGACAAAAACGACCAGCGCCACGGCCAGAAGCAGACGCGGCCCACCGGCCAGGACCTGGCGCAGATCCATGGTCGCGCCCAGCAGAAAGACCGCCAGCTCCAATAGCTGCTTGGCGCAGTAGCTTTGCCCGGGCAGGCAGCGCGGAATGCTGCCGACGATCTGCCGAAACAGCACACCCAACAGCAGCGCCAGGACCAGCGCTTCCAGCGGCGGATGGGCGAAAACGCGTGCTTCCAGTGCGTGCAGACCGACGGCCACGCCCCCCAAGGCCGCGGCCAAAAGGATCCCCGGAAGCAGCAGCAGCGGTCGGTGCATGGACCGCGCTTAGGCTCGCCAGGTTGCGTGGTAGTTGCGATCTTCGACAGACACGGCGTCGGCCGTGGCCAAAAGCGGCTTGAAGGTATCGACCATCACAGCTAGCTCGTCGGTGCGGCGCGCGCCAATGCTGGCTTCATAGGCACCGGGCTGCGGTCCGTGCGGGATGCCGGCCGGATGGAAGCTGAAGCTGGCGGGTCCGACGCCGCGGCGGCTGGTGAAGTTGCCGCTGACATAGAACAACACTTCATCGCAGTCGACGCTGGAGTGCGGATACGGGCATGGGATGGCGTTTTCGTCGTAGTCGACCACGCGTGGCACGAAGCTGCAGACGATGAAGCCGCCGCCGACAAAAGTTGAAAACGTCGTCGGTGGCAAGTGAACGCGTCCGGTCTTGGGCTGATAGTCGTGGATCGAAAGAGCGATCGGATAGACCGCTCCATCCCAGCCCACGATGTCCATGGGATCGGTCGCGCGCAGCACTTCGTGATAGGTGCCGCCGCGCTTGATCACGATGGGATACTGGCCGGGGGCAAAGTCGCTGCCGCTGGGATCGGGCAGGCGCTCTGGACGCCGGAAGTCGCGATGGCAGTACGGGGCGTCCATGCGCAGCTGACCCACCGGATTGCGGAAGTTCGGGGGGATCTCCAGATAGCTGCGTCCTTCGATGACCAGCCACAGCGAAGGCGGTGCGTCCGGTGGGGCGGCATCGGGGACCACGCGATAGATCGTGCCGCGAGGAATCAGCAGATAGTCACCCGGCTGATAGCGCAGCGGACCAAAGATGGTCTGCAGCGCGCCGCTGCCGGCCTGCACGAAGAACAGGTCATCGGCATCGCCGTTGGAAAAATAGCGCGGCAGCGTCGACTGCGGACGGCAGATGCCGACGCCGACATCGTCGTTGACGAACAGCATGCGCCGCGTCGCGATGTGATCGCCACCGCGCAGGTCGGCCAAGACGCGACCGCCAAAGAAGTGGCGTCGGGCCAGAAGCGCTGCGCGCTCGCCGGCTTGATCTGGCAGCAGGTCTCCTTCGGGCGAAAGGCTTGGGCTGCGCAGGGCGGCATCGCGCGGTGGCAGCGCGCGTTCGTACAAGATGCTGTACGCGCCATCGAAGCCGCGGCGCGTGACGCAGTGTTCGTAAATCAGCTTGCCCTGATCGTCGCGCAGCACGGTGTGATGCTTGCGCGGAACCTTGCCCATACAGATGCGGTCGAGCATGCCTTGCCTCTGCCTTTGCGCTTACTGCGCGGGGAACTTGTTTTCGCCCGTCTGTTCTCGTTCGATGGCTTCGAACAGCGCGCGGAAGTTGCCTTCGCCAAACGATCGCGCGCCTTCGCGCTGGATCAGCTCCAGGAAGAACGGGCCGGCGCTGGGATCCTGATAATAAAGCGCCGCGTCCTTCATGAAGATCTGCAGCAGATAGCCATCCTGGTTGCCGTCGGCTTGGATGCCCAAGCGACGTAGATCGGCGATTGGCTCGCGTACTCCGGGGACGCCTTGCCGCGCCAGGCGCTCGGGCAGCGCGTCGTAGTACGTGCCCGGCGTGCTTAGAAATTCGACGCTGCGTCGGCGTAGCTCGGCCACGGCTTCGCAGATGTTCGGCAGCGCCAGCGCGACGTGCTGCACGCCCGGTCCGTGGTTGTCAGCGCAGAAAATGGCGATCTGCGACTTTTCAAAGTGCGGGCGCAGCGGTTCGTTGTTGGCGAACTTCAGACCCGAAAAGGGTTCCCACATGACCTTGGACTTCAGCCCGGTGCCAGCCTTTAGATCAGGTCGCAGGTCGTTGGTGTGAAACGCCACCTGCCAGTACGGCTGGAAGTCCAAGATGTCGCGCAGAAAGTCGATCCATGGGCGCAGCATGCGCATGTTCGACGTGATGTGATCGACGCCGCTGATGCCAAACGGGTTCTTGGGTCGGGCCGTGCCGGTGACGCGAAAGCCGGGGGGCACAAACGGACCGTCGGGGCGTTCCAAGAAGGTGATGTTGGTGTCGCCAAGCGGTGTGGCGATCACGAAGAAGCGAGCCGGGCCCGCTTCGGTCTTGGTCTCGATGCGTTCGGTGATCAGCGTGGCGTCACGGGCCTGCAGGGTTTCGTACGCGCGGTCCAGATCGCGGACGCGCAAGATCAGCTCGGCCGCGCTGTCTGGATGGCGGCGCAGGTAGCGCGCGGCCCGGCAGTTGCCCGAAAGCGGAGCGGAAAACATCAGGCGCGCATCGCCGGCCTGGTAGACCACCGATTCCATTTGATCGTGGTGCGATGTGTCGACGGTCGACTGCGCAACCTCGTCAAAGTCGAGACGGTTCTGATAGAAGCGGCGGGCTCGGCTCAAGTTGCCGACGAAGAAGTGAACGGCATCCAGGCCAAGGATGGTAAGCGGACCGGGAACCGAAGGGCGGACGAGGGACGAGGACAAAGTCATGTTGAACCTGCCATGTGCACAGCGGATTGCTCTTTTTTGCCTGACGTGGGGCGGCAGCCTATCACATCAAAGGCGAGATCCAGAGAGCAGATTCGGCAGGTCTTTTCGTCGGAGAAGTCGTACTTCAGGAGGCCATGGCCGAGCGCGCATCCAAGGGCGCGTCCAGATCCCGCAGCATCTGCTGCGCCGTCAGATCCGGCGCGGCCGCCCCTTCCGAATAACGCAGCAGGCCCGCTTGTTCGTAGCGCGGACGAATGCGCGCAGTCAAAAGACCGATCTCGCGCAGGTTGGGCATCAGGCGATTGAACATCACGTGGCGAAACTCGCGCATGCTGGGCGACTGGTTGATGAACGTGCGCCACACCGACCGTGGCATGCGACCGGCGAACCACTCGTCATAGACCTCATAGGCCATGAAGCGATTGCGCATCAGAAGCGCGACTTCAAACGCCCAGTCTTCCCGTTCTTGTCGTTCGCGTTCCGATAGCTGCGTGGTGATGTGTTCGCGCAGCGCCAAGACGCCGTAGTGCACATGGCGCGCTTCGTCGAGAATCACCATGCGCAAGAGCTCTCGCAACAGCGGCTCTTTGGTCAGGCGATACAGCGTACCGAAGGCGCCCAAGGCCAGGCCTTCGACCATGATCTGCATGCCCAGGAACTTCATGTCCCAGCGGCCATCGGACATCAGCGCATCGATGATCACGAACAGGTTGTCGTTGATGTGGTACAGCTTGCCCAGCTTGCCGTCGAGGTAGCGTGAAAACACCTCGACGTGTCGCCCTTCGTCCATCACCTGCGTCGATCCGTACAGCTTGCCGTCAAAGAACTGCACCGCTTCGGTGACTTGCGCGGCCGCGAACAGCGCGCCTTGTTCGCCGTGCAGAAACTGCGACAGCATCCACGACACGACGCTGTGGATCATCATGCGCTCTTCCTTGCGAGTCAGGGCATAGCCCCACTCTTTCAGCAGATCCATCGCCAGAAAGTCGCGCGGCAGAAGCGGCACTTCGGGATTTTCAGGATCGACCGAGATGTGCCAAGGCAGGCTGTCGCCGTCCCACTGCCCTTGCTTGGCGCGCACGAACAGGTCGTGCATTTCCGGATGATCTTCGGGATAGCCCCAGTCGAAGTGGGCGGTGTGGTGCGCCGCGATCTGCGTCGGGACACCTTGCTTGCCGCGCTTGAACAGCAGCCCGCGCACGCCCGGCGGGCCCAGCGACAACAGCACCTGCGGGCTTTTGATCTCGGACAGAAGCTCTAGCGTTTCCAGATAGGGATCCAGGCGCTCGCGCATGCGGGCGGGCAAAAGCGATGTCAGCTTGGCGAAGCGATTGGCAGCAGCCTTTGGTTCGCGATGCGGGGTGGCAGTCATGACATCCTCCGGTGCTGCTAGAGCGCAGCGATGAAGTTGCGGATCTTCGCTTCGTGCAGCCGCACGAGCAGCTGATTCATGATCGGCAGCGCGTGCTCGACCAGCGTCGCTGCGGTCTCGGCATCGACGTGGGCCAGGCGCTGGCGCAAGAGCTTCGTCTCTTTGCGAAACAGC
>JAYRFD010000424.1:0-2158 GCA_041908565.1 Polyangia bacterium
CGCGCTGGCGACGGCGGGACGCGACAAAGACAAGACCGAAAAGCCGCAGGTCAAGCGCGAGAGCCCGGTCAAGGACATCGCGGCCTTTGGCCTGCTGGGCATCGGTGCCGTCGCGCTGGCCATCGGTCTTCTGCGCAAGGCCACCGAAGAACGGGAAAACATCTTCACGATCGGCTCGGATCCGAAGGCGACCTTCCAGCCGCCGGCAACGGCCGAGCTGCCGTCGCAGCTGTTCCCGCTGGTCCGCTCGAACGGCACCGACTATGAAGTGCTGTTGACGGCCAAGATGACCGGCGAGATGCAGCAGGGCGGGCGCACGGTTCCACTGGCTGAGCTGATGGGACAAGGCCGTCCCGCCAGTGAGTTCCCCGGTGCTGTGGTGCTATCGGTGCCGCAGGACTCGCGCATCAACGTGCAGATTGGCGAGAACACGTTCAACATCAACTCCGTCGCCAAGCCGCGCACCTATCCCGTGCCATTCCACGTCGACTGGCACACGCAGTCGTACACGATCGGCGTCTTTACGGGCGTCGCGCTGTTCATGGCGCTGATGTTCTCGGTTCCGCCCGATCCCAAGTCGCTGTCGCTGGACGCATTCATGAATGACCAGCGCCTGGCGAAGTTCCTGGTGAAGCCGGAAGAGCAGAAGCCGGAAGAGATCCCGGACTGGCTGAAGAAGGCGAAGCAGGAAAACGAAAACTCGGGCGGCAAGCGCGCCAAAGAGACCGAAGGAAAGATGGGCAAGAAGGACTCGTCGGCGAAGAACAAGATCTTCGCCATCAAGGGTCCGCCGACGAACACCGATATCAAGCTGGCCAAGGAAGCCGCGAAGGACGCAGCGAAGAACGCCGGTGTCCTGGGTGTAATCCGGTCGGGTATGGCTGGCAGCATGGCCTCGATCTTCGGTCGCGACTCTGCTCTTGGTCGTGACGCCGAAGACGCCATGGGTGGCTTGGTCGGTACGGAAGTGGGCGATGCCTACGGCGCTGGTGGCTTCGGCCTGGTCGGCAGTGGTCGCGGCGGTGGTGGCACGGGTGAAGGCACCATCGGCCTCGGCAACCTGGGCACCATCGGTCGTGGCTCGGGTGCTCCTGGCGGCGGTATGTACGGTGCGCGCGCCGGTGCTCTGAAGGCGCGTAAGGCCGGTGCTCCCGAAGTCGTGCCCGGTACTGCCGAAGTGCGCGGCTCGCTGGACAAAGAACTGATTCGCCGCATCATCCGTCGCCACTTGAACGAAGTGAAGTTCTGTTATGAGAAGGAACTGACCCGTAACCCGAACCTGCAAGGCCGCGTCATGGTGCAGTTCACCATCAGCCCGACGGGCTCGGTCGTCGCCAGCATCGTGCAGTCCTCGACCATGGGCAACCCGATTGTCGAGCAGTGCATCGCCGGCGCAGTCCGTCGCTGGGAGTTCCCCAAGCCGCAGGGGGGTATCGTCGTCGTCACCTATCCCTTCGTGCTCAAGTCGGCTGGCGAATAAGTCCGACTGGCTGGCCTAGTTCCCCGTCCTCTCGCTCCTCTTCGTCCCCCGTCTCCTCTGCTTCCCCCCATTCGGTCGCGTGATATCCTGCCGCAGTGTCTGCCCCCACGCTGCCTGCAGCGTCGCTGGCCAGCGCCGATTCTTCGGATGCTGCGCTGCCTGCGTCGACCGCTGACGAGCCTCGCCCCCGACTGCTCTGGCTGATCGCGTACGTGGTGGGCATGGCGGTCGCATTGCCGCTGTACCTTCTGTTTGCGACGCCTCGATTCACGACGCTGGCAAGGGTCATTGCCTGGCTTGGTCTGGGGCTGTCGCTGGTGCCGTTGCTGCATACGCTGATTGCTCGCGACAGTCGGCGCTGCCTGATCGTCGCGATCGGTCTGTGGGTGACGCTGTATCACCATCTAGCGGTGTTTCACGAACGGTCGCTGCTGCTGCGCTGGGGGGAAGCCCGTCTAAGCGATCGATCGGTCGAGCTTGCGACGCTGCTGGCCGCGTTGGTCGTCCCGTGTCTGTGGGGTGGCTGGGCGCTTGGCTCGGCGCTGCGGACCCAGCGTTTCTTGCCCCGTGTGCAGCTTGCGATCGATTCGACATGGCTGCGTGGGGTCGGCTCTGCGGTGGTGCTGGTGTCGCTTGTGGCCGACGTGCTGTGGCTGCGTGGCGAGCTTCCCTTGGACC
>JAYRFD010000425.1:0-4052 GCA_041908565.1 Polyangia bacterium
CGACGCTGCCAGCGACGGCGCCATCGCGATAGGCCCAGACGTCAGCGACCTTGCCCGCCAGGTATTCCTTCTGGGCTGGAGCCGCGACCAGCCTCACTTCCGTAATGACGGGATCCGGATTGATGTCGGTCAGTACGGACAACGCAGGCAGCGTGCTCTGCCCCGCTGATCCATCACAGCCCAGAAAGCCAACACAGGCCCACAGCGCAAGAACCGCTCGCCACATTTGCCGTTTCACCCTTTGTGACTTTGCTTCCGTTGTTGTCGCTTCGCTTGCGGCCGCTTCGCTTGCTGCCGCTTTGGCAGCGGTAAAAGCCGAAGCAGACGTTCCCCCGGCGGGGACACCATCGTCTCACAGCGGGTCGGCTGGACTCTACTGCCTAGCTGCGCATGATTGCCATATCGGCGCTTGGTCGTCTGGTTCTTGGGCGGTGTGGTCGGTGTTCGCAGCTGCGTAGGCCGCGGAGGTGCGCTGCTGTTCCCTCAAGGCGCAGCGAAGACAAGGGCCCGCTGTTTCAGTCTGCGGTGGGGCTGCTTGCGGTCTGCGGATCGGACTCTGCTTGTTCACACACAAAGCGAATCAAGTTGCTGCGCAAGCGGGGCAAGTTGGGTTCATAGGTGAACAGCAGGTTGATCTTGGTGGATCGCTGCATGTTGTCACTGACCTCGCGAGCACTGCGGGGATACATACCCTGCAGAAAGGCGCCGACCGCTGCATCCGACAGCAAAAGATCGTTGATCGCGCGCCGCAGCAGCCCGGGCGTCAGCTGGCCCAAGGGCTGACTGGCCAGGCGCCGCAGGCTGGGCGGTGCATCGATCGGCAGCTGCGCATCCTTGGTCCCCGATCCAAGACCTGGCCCATCGCCGACGGATGAAACCGTCGGCGGCGCGTTCAGAAAGACCTGCTTGGCATCGACCCCGGGGCGCGTCATCAGACACGGTGCGGCGCCACTTTGCGGCGTGCTGCCGGCAAGCGTCAGCTCTTGCACGGCCAGCGCAAACGACTCGTGCACGCTGCAGCCCAGCGCTGCCAGATCGTAGAACGCCCGCGCAAACAGCAGCGCATCCGGATCTTCGACCGCTGTGGTCATGCCGATGCAGCAGTCGATGGTGCGCGCCAGGCGAGTCGCCTGCACATGCGAGTAACAAGCATTGAGCAACACCAGCCGCAGGCTGGGCTGGAACGGCGACAGCACGTTGGCCAGGATGTCGGGAGGAACCGGGGCCCGCCCACCTGCTTCGGTCTCGAAGACCAGCGCTCCGTTTTCGGCGCCATGGCCGCTGAAGTGCACGGCCTGCGGTCGATGCAGCACCAGCATGCGCGACAGGTCGCGCAGCCGCGCAGCCCCGACCCGCACAAACTCAATGTGGCCGGTCGCTCCCTCGGCCCTGCTCGGCAGGCGCTGTCGCTGACGCTCCGAACGATCGACCGCCTCGGTCATGGCGCGCTGTTCGGCATCCAGCCGCAGGTTGTGGCGTTCCGGATTTGCAGAGATCACCAAGACGGTAAAGCGCATCGACATGGATCCCCTCGCTTGTGTGTGGGTGTTGGCAAAGCCACCAAGCACCAGCCTTGCAAGCAAAGCGCCAACCGACGGCACAGCGGGCCGCGCAATCGATCCGCGTGCGGGGACAAGGCCCCTTGCAGCGTGTTCTGCAAGGAAGCAAGGACCCGAAGAGGAAGGGAGGAGGAAGGGAGGAGGAAGGGAGGATCTGTGCGACCGACCGCTAGCGACTAAACAGTGCCGTGAGCAGGGCCAGCGTCTGTCCGCGAGGCTGCGTGCGAGGCTTGGCAGGCACGACCGCCGGATCCGCGGCAGCCCCCCCTTGGCGACGGGGCAATGCTCGTTCTCCCGCGGGTCGATTGCCATCCCGCGGGCCGGCATCCTGCACCACTTCGGAATCGACACTGCGTGCTGGGCCAGCAGCCGTTCCGCGGCTGGCTAGCTGGCCATGCAAAAACAGCAGCAGCGGAAAGCAGATCGCGGCCGTTCCCAGCGTCACCAGCATGGGCAGACGCGACGGCGTGGTCTTTTTTGGCGATGCAGCAACACTTGCAGTGAGCGGATGTCGTCGCGGCATGGGCAGCCCAGCCCCGGGCTGCATGACCACGGTGTTCGAGCTCTGGCGAAGGTATGCCCCCCAGACTGCATCCAGCTGCTGCAGCACGTATCGCATCGAAGGTCGCTGATCGACTTCCTTGGACAACATCGCCGAAAGCAGGCTGGACAGCGCGCGCGGATGTTCCAGCGTGTACTCGCTTAGCACCGGCGGAGGCCGCGTGAGGTGCGCGCCCAAGATCTGGATGTTGTTATCGCCGCAGAACGGCTTGCGACCGGCGGCCATCTCGAACAGGATGCAGCCCAGCGAATACACATCCGCCCGATCGTTCGAGTTGCGCGCATCCAAGATCTGTTCCGGCGGCATGTAGTCCACCGTTCCCATTCCGATTCCGGCCTGCGTGTCGATGCCATGCGGTTTGGCGTTGTCCGACAGGACCTTGGCCAGTCCGAAGTCCAAGATCTTGACGCGTACTCCCCCCGCCACAAACGCATCGGGGACCAGCATCAGGTTGTCCGGCTTCAGATCCCGATGCACGATGCCGTGCACGTGAACGGCGCACAGGGTGTCGGCAAGTTGTCGCAGGATTCGATAGGTCTCTTCTGGGCACAAGGGAACCAGGCCACTGCGCTTGATCCGCTGCGTCAGCGTCTCGCCCTCCAGAAACTCCATGACGTGATAGATGGCGCCATCGCGTAGCCGCCCTTGGTCATAAATGGCGACGATCCCAGGATGGCGGATGCCGTTGACGATGCGCGCTTCGGCTTCGAATCGCGCAACCAGCTCGGCTGAACCAGCCAGGGCTGGATGCAGGACTTTGATGGCGACTCGTTGATTGAGTCGCGGATCACAGGCTTCGTACACCGTAGCCATCCCGCCCTGCCCCACCATGCGCACGACTTGATACCGTCCGAACTGCATTGTGTACCCCACTTCCTAGGTGAAACGCTGCCGCCATCCGCTCTGCGACGCAGACATCGCGTCCGATCCGTGCGGCGTTCGGCGCTGTCATCTAGGAAGCTCTGCGCGCGAGCCATGGCCGACATGACAACAAAATCGGAATCACTGGGTGGCCACGGATTCCGGTTTCACGAGGGACCAAATAGGAGTCATTTGCCGTCGGTTTCGATGGAACCTTCCGAAATCGACTTGGGCAGAGATGAATGAAGTGTGCATCCTATTTCAAAGACACGGGGGTGGACTCTGGTTGGGAAAATCAGGAGAGAATCAATACGATCTGCAACTTAGGAATGGGGCGACTGCACCCGGTGAATCACGATACGGCAGCCGCTTCCGCACAGCTGCTCTGCATCGGACAAGTCACCACGCAGCGCGTCGGGCGACGGCACCCAGCGGCTGTTCACCAGCGTGATCATCTCGAAGCCCCCCTGGGACCGACCTGGAACATCCTGCAGGCGCGCCGAAAGCTTGTAGGCATCTGCTTTCCAGTCCGAGCGCTGCAGCGGCCAGGGAACGACGCGGCCGTTCTGGCGCAGAAAGACAACTGGGTCTCTGTGCGTGGCAGGACTGTGCCGCATGCGCAGCCAGAAGGTAATGACATCGGACTGTGGACCCGGCGCCGGTGATTCCTGGAATTCCGTGACGGACGAAGCGGCGCGCTCTGTCGCTGGTTCAGGTTCAGCATGGGCCGGTCTTAGACCCCAGGCAGCAGTCAGCCCAGCGACCGCCAGCCAAGCACCAAGGCACAGCCAGCAGCGATGGCACCACCGCATGGCCCATCGCGTCTCGCCACGTCGTTGCGACACAGCCTGGGTGGGCTCAAGCGACAAGCAGGGCAGCCCGCTAGCTTGGACATGTACGGTCGGCAGCAGACAGGGTACGCAGGGATGTCGGCGCATGAGGTTCCTCCGTTTTGCAAAGAGCTGGGCACGCAGTGGCCCACCACAAAGGACTGCGCAGCGACTTCGTACAATCTGACAGCGATTTTTTGCGGGGTGTCGGCGGCAGGTACGCAGTCACAACAGGGGCAG
>JAYRFD010000426.1:0-4963 GCA_041908565.1 Polyangia bacterium
ATACGGCTGCCCATTCTGATCGAATAGCTCGCTTCGCAGTGCGGCCGTGATTGGTCCCAGGTCCCCTTGGAAGCGACGCCCGTACAGATAGGCAATGCCCATGTAGATGTAGCGGGTGTGGCAGTAGAAGTTCCAGGGAGAAAAAGGAATCTGGCGCGGCAGCAGAAACACTTCCGGCGGAAAAGGGTTCACCCCCGCGTAGTCGTACAGTCCGCAAAGCGCCAGCCAGAACTTGCCCCAGGTGGGAATGTGCAGCACGCCGCCCGGCTGCCGGTGCAGAAAGCGCCGTGCATCGGCACACAGCGGGTCGTCGGGCGGGACCCCAAGCACGCGCAGCGCGACATAGGCCAGCGTCGTGAAATAGACATACGCGGGCGACTCGCGGTGCATGCCCCAGCCGCCGCTGCCATCGAGCGCGCGCGACGATCGGAAGTGCTGGATCATCTGCAGGCGCGTCTCGGCGGTTAGGCTACGCCCAGCATCGATGATCTGCCGCACCAGGATGTGCTGCGACAAGATCATCGAATTCCAGACCATCTCGCCTTCCCAGCCCCCTTTTGGGTTCTGGATGGCCAGCAGGTGCTGCAGTGCACCCTTCAATCCCATCGCTGATCCAGAACGACCCGCGACATCGGATAGACGCAGTTCAGAATCCGAATTATGCGCGGATGACACTCCCAATTCGAGCCATCCAGATTCTGGAAGCGGAGAGGGATTCACCCCGGCTGGGCCAGAACCTGCCACCGATGGCGCGCTTGACTGGGGGAAAGCAGAGCTCATGCTGAGACTCCCAAGCTGCTCTGCGGGACGACGTTCTTCGTCGCCAGATACTCTTCCCATTTGCGAATGGTCAGCTGCTGAAACAGCGAGACGACCGGGCTGTATTCTGCCACCGGAAGATCGGAATAGCGGTTGTACCCTTCTTGCTCTAGCTCAACCGCCCACGCATCTTGATCGATGACCGGCTGCACGAACATCCGCTTGGCAATGGTCAGCACCCGATCCAGCAGCCAAGGGGGCATGGTCACCGGCAGGAACGGCACCTTCAGCGACTTGAAATAGAAGATAAAGAAGCCGTGCGTGGTCTGTTCGTCCAGCGGCAAAAGGAAGCACCGGGACTTGATCTTGTCGTCGGTGTTCGACCACTGCGACGGGTACTCGTAGCACAGGTCCATGTGGTTGGCGTTGACCTTCCTGTCATCGACGAAGCGGCGGAAGATCTTGCCGGCCCCCACCTTGGTGTCATAACTGACATGCACGCTGTCGCCGACCGCTTCGTACTTGGTCAGCTTGGGGTCCCAAAACGGTCGGTAGTCGCGGTGCAGATAGCCGTGCGTGAAGTCACAGATGTTTTCCATCAACATCGTGTGATGGGCTTTCCAGACACCATCGAGCAGGATCATTCCCCAGCGATCGCTGCCTTCTAATTCCGGAATCTCGGGCAGGGGGTGCTTCTGGGCCATGGCAGGGTCGCCCGGAAACACCCAAATGTGACCATAGCGTTCCTGAACTGGGAAGGCTGGAACGGCCAGCTTGGGGAAAGGCTTGCCAAATAGCTCGTGCGGGATGGCGACGACTTTTCCGTCGCAGCCGTATTCCCAGCCGTGGTACTGGCAGACCAAGTTGCAGCCTTTGACTTCGCCCTGCGACAGCTTCAGCTGACGGTGCGCACAGCGATCTTCCATCGCATGCACGACTCCTTTTTCATCGCGGTACACAGCAATGGGACGCCCCCAAAAGCGGGTGCCCATGGCCTTTCCTTTTTTCAGCTTGCTGGAATGCGCCACCGGATACCAGTAATCGGGATGCAGGCCCGCTGCGCGCGCTTTCTGACGACGATTGCGCGCTTCTAGGAATCCGGGAGGAGGGTTGGGAGTCAGCGCATTTTCATAGCGAAACGCAGCCATGGTGATTCCTAGTTCCCAGAGTTCACAGAGGGTGAGGAAGCGGCTTGCACAGCGGCATCCATCGCTGGGGCATGTGCCACCGGACACTTGCCAGCCTTGCCATCGAGGACGGCTTCCATGGACTCGCCGGCTGCGCCAAAGTCTGCGGTCGGACTGGCGGTGCTGGCGGTGGACATCACGCGGATGCGGCGTCGGCGATAGCGGACCATGCACGGATGCTTGGGACCGACGACCATGTTGGTCATGTTCGGGCGCGGGTTGCCGTCGACCAAGGACAGCTCGTAGTTGCGCAGGATGTAGTTCAGGATGACGCGTACCTGCAGGAAGCCAAAGGCCAGACCGATGCAGCGGTGCCTGCCACCCCCGAAGGTGATCATGCTGTAGTTGAACTTGCGGTGTTCTTCACGGGGCGGCGCGAAGCGATCCGGGTCAAAGCGATCGGGGTCCTTCCAGATCTCGGGAAGCTGGTGCGTCAGCCACGGGGACGTCATGGCGATCCAACCGGCCGGCACTGTGTACTTGCCATAGGAAAAGTCGCGCAGGACTTTGCGAGCCAGCAGGAAGAACGGCGGGTGCGTGCGCTCGGTCTCTAGCGCCAGGCGTTCCAGCGTGGGCATGGCCTTGATGTCTTCCATGGCGACGTTGTCGCGTTCACCCAGAACGCGCTCTTGTTCGCGCAGAAGCGGCGGCAGGACATAGGGGTTGCGCAGCGCTTCGATGACGCCCCACGCCGAAAGCGCCGCGCTGGTGTGCTGACCCCCAAACAGGGCCGCCAGCACCAGGCCGGTGATCTCGTCATCGGTCAAGGCGCGACCGTCTTTGTAACGAGCTTCCAGCAGGCTCTGCACGAAGTCTTCTTCGATGACGCCTTGCTCGCGTCGCTGGCGTGTCACGCGACCAAACAGCTTGGCGACTTCGATGCGCGCTTGATCGCGCTTGCGCATCTGCGGCAGCGGCGCATTTGGAGCCAGGAACGAGATGACATTCAGGCTCTCTTCCAGCGTGTGATACAGGGCCGCGAATTCAGTCGTCATGTGATCGCGGAAGTACTTGCCCAACAGGCAGCGACCGGCCATGAACACCGTCAGTTCGTTGGTGGTGGTGTAGATGTCGGCGGTGCCTTCGTTGCCCCAGGCCGTGAAGTAGCGATCCAGTTCTTCGTGGAAGAACTGCACATAGCGACGCAGGCGGGCTTCACGCAGCGCGGGCAGAAGGAAGCCAAGCTGTTCGCTCATTAGCTCGGGCTGGATGTCGTACGCGACGCCCTTGCCGAACACCGGGACGGTGAACTGGTACACCTCGCGCTGGCTTAGCTGGTCGTCGGGCGCGCGGAAGTACGCTTCGTTGGCGCGCGGCCCCGAAAACATCGCCGCCATTTGGTTGGCCAGCTTCAGCGAAAAGACGTCGCCAAACTGCTGCCGTCCAGCGCGCAGCAGATCAAAGGGACGCAGGCCAAGCTGCAGCGCATGACCCAGAAGCGGCACATACGCGACGCCTTTGCGCAGAAGCGGTGGGGTGTTCGGCTGATGTCGAGGATCGATCTGGTTCATGGCGACTCTCTTTGGTTCGGCTGTGCCGCGGGCGCCTGCGGCTGGGCGTGGTCTTGCCGCAGCGCCGACGGAACGAAGGCGGTTTACGCGCGCGAGATGACTCCGCGCTGACAGAAGTGCTGGTACGCGTCCTCGCAGGCGCGTCGGATGCTGGTGGGCTGATAGCCAAGCTGGCCGCGTGCTTTGCTTAGATCCACGTGGCGACGAAGCTGCAAGATGCGCACGGCGCCGGGCGTCAGACGCTGCGGCACCTGCGGCGCGAAGCGCGTAAGAAGCGGGCTGATGATCTCGGCGGCTGCGGCCATCAGCGGCACCGGCAGCTTGACGCGCGGCTTGGGCACGCCGGTGATCTCGTGCCACAGCGTCATGATCTCGGGCAGCGTCGCGAACTGCGTCGAAAAGATGTACTTCTCGCCGGGCTTGCCCTTTTCCATGGTCAAAAGGTGGCCCTGCACGATGTCGTTGGCAGCGACGAATTCGACGCCGCCGTCGATGTAGGCGCGCAGCTTGCGGTTGGCGAAGTCGCACAGCGCGCGGCCCATGCGCGACGGCTTGAAGTCGTGCGGTCCCAAGATGGCGCAGGACACCGCGACGCGAACGTCCAGACCGCGAGCGACGGCGCGCAGGCACTCGTGTTCGACGAAGGCCTTGCTGGCTTCGTAGGGCATCGTGCGGTGGAAGGGATAAAACGGCGACTCTTCCGTCGATGGCGCGTGCGGCAGATCTTCGTCGTATCCAACGGCACCCAGGCTGCTGGTGACGACGACGCGCTCGCTGCCGTGACGCGCGGCGGCCTGCAACACGTTTCGCGTGCCAAGGACATTGCTGTCGAAGATGGCGCGCTTGTGCGTCGGGTCGCCGTACAGCGTCGATACCATGGCCGCCGTGTGGTAAATGCGCGAGCAGCCTTGCACCGCCTTGTCGACGGCTGCCGGATCGCGCAGGTCGCCGTAGATGCGCTCGACGGGAAGCCCGTCCACCGCGCGGTTGTCGCTGCCTTCGCGCAGAAGAACGCGCACGTCTGCGCCCTCCGAAAGCAGGCGCTGCAAAAGGTTGGCCCCTAGGTGGCCGCTTGCACCAGTCAGAAAGATCTTGCCCATGTCTTATGTCGATAAAGCTGCGTCTATCTAACACGCCCTTCGACGGAAGATCATTCCCTTTCGCACTCCCAAGCCCTGCGTCAGACTTGGCTGGGTGAGTGCTCTCGGGAAAGTGCGCAGGAATTGCGGGAATTGACAGAAAACGGAGGTTCGATATCGCACAATTTGTGCGTGCGAAGGTTCAAATTCGCACGGTGGTTATTTTGATACGGAATCCGCCCGTCGTCCCGAAGCTATGTAGATATCGAAGACGGCCCTCTGCAGCGCCTCGGCCGCGGTGTAGGGATCCTGGCTGCGCGACTCGACCGCGTGCAGCAGTGAAGGGTCCTGCGACAGCGCCTGATCGACGAGCTGGCCCAGCTGATCCAGCAAGGCATCGCGCAGATCGCGGCGGGCTCGGTGGGCG
>JAYRFD010000427.1:0-5861 GCA_041908565.1 Polyangia bacterium
ATCACGCTGCTTCTGGCCGGGCACGAGACCAGCGCGGTGAGCCTGGCGTGGACCGTGCAGCGCGTGCTGGAACGCCCCGCCGTCCTGACGCAGATTCGCAACGAAGTGCAGGAAGTGACGGGCGGTGGGCCGCTGCAATCCAAAGACGTCTCGCGCTTGCGATACACCGACGCTGTGATCCGCGAAGCCCTGCGCTTCGACACGCTGCTGCCCCTGGTTGTCCGCGTGCTGCAGCGCGACCTGCGCATCGGCGGCTTTGACCTGCCCGCCGGGACCATGGTTGGACCCAGCCCGCTTCTGGTGCACGAAAATCCGCGCATCTGGCCAGACCCGCACGAGTTTCGCCCCGAGCGCTTCTTGGAACGCAAGGCCCCCATCTATGAGTGGCTGCCCTTTGGCGGCGGTCACCGTCGCTGCCTGGGCGTGTCCTTCGCGCTTTTCGAGATGACCGTCGTGCTGGCCACGCTGGTGTCGCGTGTCGATCTGCGCCTGGCTTCGGCGATTCCGCCGGTCGCGCGTCGACGGGGTGTGGTGCTGGCGCCGGAAGGTGGCGTGTCGGTGATCGTGACGGGACGGCGGACGGGTCCAGCTTCCGCAGGCAAGGCATCGTGAGCCAGTCATGATCGAGGCGATCATCATCTTGGCGCTCATCGTCGCCAACGGCCTGTTTTCCGGGGCCGAGCTAGCCGTCATTTCGCTGCGCAAGACGCGCCTGCGCGAGCTAATCGACGAAGGCCATGCGCGGGCGCGCGCCGTGCAAGCGCTGCGCGATCAGCCCGAGCGCTTCCTGGCCACCGTGCAGAGCGCGATCACGGTCATCGGTGCTGCGGCAGCCGCCTTTGGTGGCGATGTGTTTGCCGAGCGCTTGGCCCGCTTCGTCGGGCATTCCGCGATCTTGGCGCCGTATGCCAAGCAGATTGGCTTTGCCTTGGTGGTCGGCACGATCTCGTTTCTTTCGCTGGTGTTGGGTGAGCTAGTTCCCAAGTCGCTGGCCCTGCGATCCAATGAAGGCTACGCGATGTTTATGGGGCCGCTGCTTCTGGGCCTGTCGTACATCGCGCGTCCCTTCGTGTGGATCTTGACGTCGGCGTCGAACCTGGTGCTGCGGCTGTTTGGCGACAAGACCAGCTTTACCGAGACGCGCCTATCCCCCGATGAGCTGCGCGAGATGGTCGAAGAAGCCGCCAAGACCGGCGCCCTAGATCCGCGGGCGGGCGAGCTAGCGGCCCGCGCCATCGACTTTCGCGAGCTGTCCGTTGCGTCGGTGATGGTGCCGCGCGTGCGCGTCGTGTCGATCCCCAAAGACGCCGCCGCCGATCAGCTGCAGCGAGCGCTGTCCAGCCACGTGCACACGCGCATTCCGGTCTATGAAGGCACGGTCGACAACGTCGTGGGCTATGTCGCGACCAAAGATGTCCTGGTGCCTGCTCTGCGTGGCGAGCCGTTTGTTGTCGACAAGTTCATGCGACCGATTCGCTTTGTGCCGGGCAGCGTGCGCGCGCTGGATCTGATGAACGACATGCAGCAGCAGCGCGGATCGATCGCTGTCGTCGTCGATGAACAGGGCGGCATGCTGGGCCTGATCACCATCGAAGACTTGGTCGAAGAGCTGGTCGGCAAGATCTTCAGCGAACAAGACGCCGTGTCTAGCAACATCCAGCGCGAGCCGAACGGCACCGCCTTGGTGCAGGGCACGGCCGCGGTCCGTGAAGTCAACCGCGTGCTGAAGATCGAGCTACCCGAAAGCGAGGGCTGGCACACCATCGCCGGCTTGTGCATCTCGCTGGCGCACGAGATCCCCACGCAGGGCACGCGTCTTTCGGCCAGCGACGGGACAGAGCTTGAGATCGCCGATGCTTCACCGCGCCGCGTGCGAACCGTGCGCGTGCATCCGCGCAAGCAATAGAGCCGTTACTCCGGCTGTCTGGCGTGCGCCGCGGTCACTGTTTGGGGCGCGAAGAAGCGTCGCTTGAACAGCTCGGAAACCACGGCATAGCCGCAGGTGATGCCCAGCAGCATCAGCAAGATCGGCGCCGGAATCGGCACCAGTCCCAAGGCATCCGCCCGCGGTAGATACGGCAGCAAGATGGCCGCCGCTGACACGCCCACCACCGACAGCAAAAGCGGGGTTGAGGGCTGGCTTTTCCACAGCGGTCCCCGCGTTCGCATCACCAGCAAGATCACGACCTCGGTCAGAAGCGACTCGACGAACCAGCTGGACTGAAATACCGCTGCGGACGTCTGCAGCAGCCGCAGCAGCGAAAACGTCGCGATGTCGAACAGCGAGCTGATCGATCCGAAGATCATCATGAAGCGACGGATGTTGCGCGCGTCCCAGCGACGGGCCGTCTGCAGCTGATCGGCATCGACGTGATCGCCGCCAATCGTCATCGCCGGCAGATCCGAAAGCAGGTTGTTCAAAAGGATCTGCTTGGGCAGAAGCGGCAGAAACGGCAGGAACATGCCGGCCACTGCCATCGACAGCATGTTGCCGAAGTTGGCGCTGGCCGTGATGTGGATGTACTTGAGCGTGTTTTCCAGCGTCGCCCGCCCCAGCCGGATGCCTTGCAGCAACACCGCCAGGTTGTTCTGCAGAAGGACGATCTGCGCGGCCTCTTTGGCAACGTCGACCGCCGTATCAACCGAGATACCCACATGTGCCGCATGCAAGGCCGGCGCGTCGTTGATGCCATCGCCCAGATAGCCAACGATGTGTCCGGCTCGACGCAGGGCCAGGATGATGCGCTCTTTTTGGTTGGGATCGATCTCGGCGAAGACATCGACACTTTGGGCGCGTCGGGCCAGCGCTTCATCGCTGGTCGCGTGCAGATCTTTTCCGGTCAGCACGATGGGCGATTCGATGCCGATGCGCTGGGCCACCGTCGCTGCCACCGCCGCGTTGTCACCCGTGATCATCTTCAGCCGCACGCCCAAGCGATGAAGCTCTTGAATCAGTTCGGCCACGCCGGCTTTCGGTGGATCCAAGAAGGCGACAAAGCCCAGAAACACCATGTCGCTTTCATCTGCGGCACGCACCGACGGCGGTGGCGCAGATGCCGGGCCAACGATTTTTTGCGCGACACCCAAGCAGCGCAGGCCAGCGCGCGACAGATCGGCGAAGGTCTGCTCGATCGCGCTGCGCAGGTCGGCCAAGGGGCGAATCTGGCCGGCGTCATCCATCGCCTGCGTGCAGATTTCCAGGATCTGCGTCACCGCCCCTTTTGTGATCAGCGTGGCGTGTTCCCCATCGGAAATCAGCACGCTCAAGCGCTTGCGAACGAAGTCATAGGGCACTTCGTCCAGCTTCTGTTCGGATCCGGCTGGGCAGCGATCTTGCGCGCGGCGCAGCGCGTCGTCGATCGGGTTTTCCAGGCCGCTTTCGAAGCGCGCATTCAGCACGGCGGCGCGTAGCACGCGCGGGCACGGCTTGCCACTGGCCCCGACGGCTCGATCCAGCTGCACTCGGCCTTCGGTCAGTGTGCCGGTCTTGTCGGTGCACAGGACGTCGAGGGCCCCGAAGTCTTCGATCGACGACAGGCGCTTGACGATGACCTGAGCAGACGCCATCCGCCGCGCGCCGCGCGACAGGTTGACCGACACGATGGCCGGCAGAAGCTCGGGCACAAGGCCAACGGCCAAGGCCAGCGAAAACAAGAAGCTCTCAAGCCAGGGGCGGTGCAGGGCCAGGTTGGCCGCCAAGATCAGCAGGGCCAAGACCGACGTCACCTGCGCGATCATCAGGCCGAAGCGCTCGACGCCGTGCTCGAAGTCGGACTGTGGCGGCGGGCGATCCAGGTGACGGGCGATCTGTCCAAGCTCGGTGGCATCGCCGGTCTGCACGACCACCGCCTGGGCCGTGCCGCTGACCACGTGCGTGCCAGCGAACAGCATCGAACGACGGGCAGAAAGCGGTGCATCCACCGGTGCTTCCGCGGTGTCTTTTTCGACGGGAAAGGTCTCTCCGGTCAGCGTCGCTTCATCGGCGTGCAGATCGCGCGCGACCAAGATACGGCAGTCGCCCGGCACGATCGATCCGGCGCTAAACAGCACAATGTCGCCGGGAACGACGTGATCGGTTGGGATCATCACTTCGCGACCATTGCGCAGCACGCGCGACTTGGTGACGACCAGCGACAGCAGCTTTTCGATTGCGCGCGTCGCTCTGTGCTCTTGGCTGAAGCCCAGCACGGTGCTGATCAGAACGATGCTCAGAATGACCAAGGCATCGGTCGTTTCGCGCACCACGATGCTCAGCAGCGCGGCAGCAAGCAGCATCAAGACCAGCGGGCTTTTCAGCTGGGCAACAAACAGCGCCAGCGTTGAGGTGTGCCGTGGCCCCTTTTTTACCTGACGCTGCAGACGATCCTGCGCCTCGTCGCTGGGCAGGCCGTCCGCGCGGGTCTGCAAGTCAGACAAAACGGATGCGGGATCGTGCGCCCACGGGGCCGCAAGTGGCGCGGGCAACGAAGGCTGCGCATGTTCCTTCTCGGGCACGTCGGCATCCTGCCACAACGCCCGCCTTTTCTGGGGACCCTTGGACGCATCTGCCGCATCGCAATCGCCTGGCAAAACAAAAGAGCTGGCGACGGAAAGGTGAGCAAGGCAAGATGCGTCCGCATGTGCGGAATCATTGGTTACATTGGTCCAAAACAGTCGACGGGACTTCTGATTGGCGGGCTCAAGCGGCTTGAGTATCGCGGCTATGACTCCGCCGGCGTGGCCGTCATCGAACCGGCGAGCGAGGGCGAAAGCCGCGAGCTAAAAGTGCTGCGCTGTCGCGGCAAGCTGAGCGAGCTTGAGTCCTTGGTGGCGCGCGAGCCACCGCAGGGACACATCGGCATCGGCCACACGCGCTGGGCCACGCACGGTCGTCCCTCCGACGAAAACGCCCACCCCCACTGCTACAAGGGCGTGGCCGTCGTGCACAACGGCATCATCGAAAACTACCTTGAGATCAAGCAGGCTCTGTCGGCGCGCGGCCACGAATTCCAGTCCGAGACCGACACCGAGATCATCGCCCACTTGATCTGGGAAGAGCTGCAGCGCGATCCGGCTCCGCCACCGTCGGCGCAGACTCCGCGATCGGTGGCGCAGCGGGCTGACCGACTGTTGCAGGCGACGCGGCGCGCCCTGCATCGCATCGAAGGCGCCTATTCGATTGTCGTGCTGTCGACCGACACGCCGGAAGAGATCGTCTGCGCGAAGAATGCATCACCGCTGGTGTTGGGACTGGGCCAGGGCGAAAACTTCATCGCATCCGATGTGCCGGCCGTGCTGGAACACACGCGGCGCGTCGTATTTTTGGAAGAAGGCGACATCGCCCAGGTGCGCAGCGACGGCGTGCGCATCATCGATCTGGACGGAAACGAACGGACGACGACGCAGCGCCCGCCGCGCACGATCACGTGGTCGCTGGTGGCAGCGGAAAAAGCGGGCTTCAAGCACTTCATGCTCAAAGAGATTCATGAGCAGCCGCGCGCCGTCACCGACACTTTGCGCGGGCGCTTGGTGCATCAGCCGCCCGATGCGCTGCTCGACGGGATTCAGCTGGGCCAGCCGGGGCTTGAAGCTGGCAACAAAGTGCGACGCGTCGTGCTTCTGGCCTGCGGCACTTCGTATCACGCGGCGCTGGTCGGCAAGTACATGATCGAGCGCCTGTCGCGCTTGCCGGTCGAAGTCGATCTGGCGTCGGAGTTTCGCTATCGCGATCCGGTCGTGCTGCCGGGCGACCTGGCGGTTTCCGTTTCGCAGTCGGGCGAGACCGCCGATACGCTGGCGGCGCTGAAGCACGCGCGCGTCCTCGGCCAGTCGCGCACGCTGGCCCTCTGCAACGTGGCGGAATCGGCCATCGTGCGCGAGGC
>JAYRFD010000428.1:0-5012 GCA_041908565.1 Polyangia bacterium
AGCGATACACCCCCAGCGGAGGTGACGCGAATTCGGCAGGCGGCGTGCTGCTAACCAGCGGTGCAGCCGACGCAGGCGGGGTGCCGTTCGGTGCGCTGGGCAGCGTCAGTTCGGGATACGGCTGAAAGCCCGCGCCTTCGCGATAGCGCTCTGTAAACAGCCGAACTTCCCCATCGCAGCGACGGATGTTGGGCGCAGATTGAAAGCGAATCAGGCCCGCTGAAGTGACGGCAAGATCCTGCGAATACTCGCCATCGCGCCCGACCGGCCCCACGTCGCCCGAGTACGCAACGGTCAGTTTGCGACCGCTGGCAACCACGGCCAAGGCGCGCGCCTGCGTGGCCCCGCCCCGACGAACTTCCGTCGCCCGCGCCAAGATCACGCGCCCACCCGATGTCGCATCAAACGTGACCGTTGCCGGCCGCTTGAGCTGCAAGTTTTCACCCAGTCGCAGCGTGCTGGGCGGCGAGCCCTGCCATTCGACCAGCAGCGTGCCGTCGCCGCGCAGGGTCAAGGTGTCTTGCGTTCCGTCCCCGTCGACATCGGCCCGAATCCACGACAGGACTTGCGGTGCCTCGGCCTGTGCGGGTCGGGCGTCGATCGACAGGCCCACGGTGGGGACCACGGCCAAAAGCAGGGGCAGGCTGAGTCGGCGAGCTGGGGATGATCGCTTCACGGAAAATGGGATCACTTAGCTTCCTCGATACGTCGAATAGCCGAAGGGACTCAGCAGAAGCGGCACGTGATAGTGCTGGGACGGATCGCGAATCGTGAACACGATCTGCGCCAGTGGATAAAAGCCAGCGATGCCCAGCCCGTCGTAGTACGCGCCGGTGTCAAAGGTGATGCGATACACGCCCTGCGAAAGCGATCCGGGCTGTAGGAGATCGGCAACCCGCCCGTCGCTGTTTGTGATTCCGCTGCCAACCTGCAGGAACTGATCGCCGCTTGCACGTTCCAAGCGAACCGGGACGCCGGCGGCCGGACAGCCACGCGACGTGTCCAAGACGTGGGTCGTGATCGGGCTTCGTTGGGGAGTTTGGCTCATGCGCGTGCGGCTCCTGATTCGTGTTCCTGCGCTGCTTCCTGCAGCCACTTGTGCAGGCGCAGCGCGGTGATCTTTGCTTGCTCGCCCGCGGCCACACGCACTTCGGTCGCGCGATCGTTGGGCAGCCGCGTGTTCAATATTTCCAACATCTGGTCGGCGGTCTTTCCCGTCGCACAGACCAGAAAAAGAAAGCCGAACTTGGCATCGTACGCGGCATTGCCATCGGCCAGCCCGCGCAGCACCAATTCGCTGGCGCCCTGCACCCCTTGCTGTTCCTGCAGAGACCAGCCGGCTTGTGCTGCGTACTTGCGACGAATCGATTCGATGTCGCCGATCTTCGGATGGCAGGCAAAGGCCTGCAGCCAGTCCGCTTCGTCAAGCTGCCACCAGATCGCATCGGCCTCGCGCAAAAGGGTCGGCACGTCAGAAAAAGGCCGACGCGCGAGCAGTTCTTGCACCCAGCGCGACGAACCACAGCAGGTCAGCAAGCGAGCTTGCAGGCGATCGATCGGCCACGTGCGGATCGCCGCCAGCCCCTGCGCGGCCTGCGCATTCTGCGCATCCAAAGCTGCAGGCAGCGAGCCCATCACAGCCGCCCCAGCACGCGCAGTCGACTGATTCCACCGTCGGGGAAAATGGTGACGCGCAGGTGTGAAAACGGCGTTGCGTGCGGCACAAGCTCAGCGCGAAAGCGATGCTGCGTGTGCGCTTGCAGCGTGTGGCGCGGCAGGATCTCGTGCCAGCGGATCGGCTGATCGCGGAAGTCGCAGGGCAGATAATCCGTCGGAGCCACGCAGCCTTCGATACGACAAGACTCGGGGAAGTTGCCCTTGAAGTGGTTGGTGTCGACTTCGATGTCCACGATGGTGGCCTGGCGTCCCAAGCGCACAATCAGCCAGTCGTGGTTGACGCCACGGCTGCGGCGCGTTTCCCAGCCTTCGCCCATGTGTGTCGCGCGCGTCGGAAACAGCACGTTGTCCTTGGCGCCGTAGTGCATGTCGCTGGCCGCGATGACCACACCGCCGTGGGCCGCGCAGGCGACATCGACGCAGCCGTCCGGGGCGCTATGCACCAGCGCATCCCAGTCGGGCCGCGCTTCGCCGTACACGCGCAAGCGAGCAATGCCGCCGTCGGGAAAGCTGTGCAAGCGCAGGTGCGTGATGCGATCCTCGCCCGCGAAGTTGGGCAGCACGTTGCGCGTATTGCCCTGCAGCTTGGTCTTGCGGATCAGCTCCTTCCAGGTATTTCCTCCGTCGCTGCTGCCTTCGATCGCGCAGTACTCGGGGTAGTTGCCGGTGAAAAAGCTGGTGTCCACTTCAAAGCCGCGGATGACACCTGGAATGCCCAGCTGAACGATGCAGTGGTCGTGGCCGGGGACGCGCTTGCGCCGCGATTCCCAGCCGTCCATCCACTTGCCGCGGTCGGTGTACTTGTCGGGGATAAAGACCGCCGGTGTGGCTTTCAGCAGGTTTTCTTTTTCGGCGAAGAAATCGTCGCTGCACGAAAGGACGCGACCGCCGACCTTTTCGCTGGCCAGGTCCAGCAGATCCAGAAACGCAACGCGCACAGGCGCGGTCGATGGGATGGGGTTGCTCATGCTGTTTGATTCCTGATCGATCTAACTTGGCTAATTCGGGCTGATTTGGGTGCGGCCAGCTCGCGTCGCGGGGATGACATCGGCTGGCCGGTATGTCGGTTTGATTGCTGCGCTCGAGGCGGCATGTGCAGACTTTGCTCGCGCGGCTGCCCGGCGGCTATTGCGACGCGCGGACCTCGCGACCGCTGGCCACCGTTGGGAAGCTTCCTTCGCGATACACCACCTGCCCGCGCACGATCGTTGTATGGACTCGACCACACAGCGCGCGACCCAAGTACGGCGTCACTTTGTGGCGATGCAGGATGCGATCGGACGACAAGACGTACTCTGCCGTGTCGTCAAACAGCGCGAAGTCGGCGTCCATGCCAACAGCAATGGCGCCCTTTTTTCCGTCAAGGCCAGCAAAGCGCGCGGTGTTCCAGCACATCAAGCGGGCGACGTCGGCGATCGACATGCCGTGCGCGCGCATGCCCGTCCACACCACCGGCAGGCTGAACTGAATCGAGCTAATGCCGCCCCAGGCCGCTGCAAAATCGCCGCGCTCCATGTGCTTCAGCGCGGGCGTGCACGGCGAGTGATCCGACACGACAAACGCCAGGCGTCCGCCCTTGAGCGCCTGCCACAGTCGTTCGTTGTTTTCGCGTTCACGAATCGGCGGCGCGCA
Source organism: Polyangia bacterium (assembly GCA_041908565.1). Classification (GTDB taxonomy): domain Bacteria; phylum Myxococcota_A; class Polyangia; order Palsa-1104; family JAEUJZ01; genus JAEUJZ01. The sequence goes on from JAYRFD010000428.1 coordinate 3,310, forward strand.
CTTGAACCAGGTGGCGCCATCGGGCACGTCTTCGGCGCACAGGGACAGGTAGTGCGGGCAGGTCTCGGCCGACAGCGGCAGCCCTTCGCCCTGCGCCTGGTCCAACAAGGACAGAGCATCGCTCGACGACAAGTGCACGACGTGTGTGCGACAGCCGGTGCGACGCAAAAGAGGCAGCAGCGCGGCGATGGCGCGATCTTCAAAGGCGCGGGGACGCGACCGCAGATAGCTGTCATAGCTGCGCACGTCGCCGTCTTGCACGCGTGGCGCCGGTCCTTCTAGTTCGGCATGAACTAGCAAGGGCACGCCGCGATCGCGCAGGATCGGCATCGCGCGTTCCAGATCGGCCAGCGATGACATGGGAAATTCATCGACGCCGGATTCGCACATAAAGGCCTTGAAGCCCAGTGCACCGGCCGCGACCATCATCGATAGATCGTCGGCATTGCCGGGGACCACGCCGCCCCAGAAGCCATAGTCGATGTGGCAGGCTCCGGCGGCCGATTCGCGCTTGATCCGCAGGGCTTGCTCGCTTGTCGTCGCTGGGATCGAGTTCAGCGGCATGTCGACCACCGTGGTGATACCGCCGGCAGCGCAGGCGCGGGTCGCGGTGTCGAAGCCTTCCCAGTCGGTGCGACCTGGTTCGTTGATGTGCGCATGCGTGTCGACCAAGCCCGGCAGGACAGCCAGCGAGCCCGCATCCAAGACCGGCAGATCCTGCGGATTGCCGACATCAAAAGGCAGGCACGCATCGATGCGCCCATCGACAATCTGCAGCGTCGCGGGTCGAACACCGTCGGGAAAGACCACGCGCGGACCGCGCAGTCGCCACTTGGATCCAAGCACCGTCATGGAATCGGCATCGTAGATCCGACGCTGCCCCCAGGTCACGCGTCAGATTGCAGGGGGTGGCAGTCGGTTCACGCTGCGGTCTGGGTCGCCTCGCCTGCCCCGACCGCCCGCCGTCTGCACCACAGGCAAATCGACGCCCGTTCGCCCCCGCAGCCAGAGTACAATCGAGGCGGGAGGTTCTTATGAGCGCTCGACTTCACGTCCGTCGACTGCTGTTCTTGGGGGCTGTTGGCCTTGCTGCCAGCCCAGCTTTGGGCCACGCACAAGTGAATCCGGGATCCGTCCCCAGTCAGCCAGCGGGTCCCGTCGAACGGACGGTGGTCACGGGCGATGGCGCCATGTATCGCGGCGAGGTCATCGAGTACGTCATCGGCGATCACATCACCCTCAAGCTCGAAAGTGGAGAGGTCAAGCGCATCGCCTTTTCCGACGCCGCGCATATCTCTCCACCGCGACCCAAGGCAGCCAGTGCGCCGCCGCCCAGCCCACCGCCTTCATCCGGCACAGTGACGTATGTGCCGCCGACCCCGACGACCACAACCCCAAGCTATTCGCCGGCCCCGACGCCGCCTCCATCGGCAGCAACGCCCGCAACGACCGCGCCCACAACGCACACTGGCCCCGTGGCAAGTGGCGGCGTGGTCCTGCCACCGCCCCCCGACACCGTTCGCACCATCGTCACGCGCGAGGGCTTGGTGTTTCACGGCGAAGTCCTGGAATACGACCACGGATCGCACGTGACCTTGAAGCTGGCCAACGGGGAAAAGCGCCGCATCCTGTGGAACGAAGCCAAGAAGATCTCGCCGCAGCGGTCGAAAAACGATGTCAGCGCCGACCTGGGATCGCCCGAG
>JAYRFD010000429.1:0-6883 GCA_041908565.1 Polyangia bacterium
CGGGACACAGCGCTTGCTGACCGGCGATGCGGCTGCAGATGCGTCGTCGTTCGCTGCCAGCCCAGCGCTGCAGTCGGCGGTGGCTGAAGCGCTGCGTAGCGAACAGTGCAGCGAGCTTTCGACCGAGCCCAGCGATGGCCGCGGCTCTGTCGAACGTGAGCGCACAAGCCCCACTTCAGAGCGCCTTTTTGTACAGCCGTTCTGTCCGCCCTGTCGCTTGGTGATCGTGGGCGCGGTGCACATCGCGCAGCCGCTGTCGCAGCTGGCAGCGCTGGCCGGTCTGCAAGTCGTCGTCATCGATCCGCGCACCGCCTTCGCAACGGAAGCACGCTTTCCCGGCGTCGATCTGCGCACCACGTGGCCCGCGCAAGCCTTGGCCGATGTTGGCGTCGATGCGCGCACCGCCGTCGTGACCTTGACACACGATCCCAAGCTGGATGATCCGGCGCTGGAAGCGGCGCTGCGCAGCGCCGCCTTTTATGTTGGCTCGCTGGGCAGTGGCAAGACCCATGCTTCGCGCTGCAATCGACTGCGCGCCAAGGGATTTTCCGATGAAGAAATCGCCCGCATCCACGGCCCCGTCGGCCTGAAGATCGGCGCGCGATCGCCGGCAGAGATCGCGGTTTCAATCCTGGCCCAGCTAATCCAAGCGCTGCGCGGTGGGGCGCGGTGACGTTTCGTCGCTTCTCGCTTTCTGCTGACGATGCCGTCGGTGCCGTCTGCGCGCACACGCTGCGCGTGCGGCCTGGGCTGGTCTTCAAAAAGGGACGCCGACTTAGCGCCGATGATGTCGCAGCGCTGCGCGAAGCGGGGTATGCCGATGTTCTGGCGGCTCGCTTGGATACGACGGATCGGACGGAAGACGACGCGGCCCAGCAAGTGGCCTCGGCCGCCTGCGGCGCGGGGCTACGACCGGCCGACGCCAGCACCGGCCGCTGCAACCTGCATGCACAGCAGGCGGGCCTGCTGCGAGTCGATGCGGCGCGCGTCCATTCCCTCAACGAAGTCGATGAAGCGGTGACCTTGGCGACGCTGCCGGACTACTCACCGGTGCCAGCGAGAGCCTTGGCGGCCACCGTCAAGATCATCCCCTTTGCGGTGCCTGCCACGGTGCTCGCTCGCTGCGTGTCGACGGTGCAAGGCGGGGTCATCCGCTTGCACGCCTTTGAGCCAGCGCGCGTGCAAGTCGGTCTGGTTCTGACGCGCCTGCCCAGCGTTCCCGAAAGCCTGCTGCATCGGGCGGCCGCCGCCCAGCGCGTGCGGGCCCAGCGATTGGGCGGCCAAGTGGTCGCTGAAGTGCGCTGTCCACATGACGAACACGCGATTGCGCAGGCTCTGCTGCGACTGCAAGAAAAAGGCTGCTCGCAGCTATGGGTGCTGGGCGCATCGGCGATTGTCGATCGCAGCGATGTCATCCCGCAGGCCATCCTTGCCGTCGGTGGGCAGCTTCTGCACTTCGGCATGCCGGTCGATCCCGGCAACCTGCTTTTGCTGGCGCGGCTGGGAAGCACGCCGGTCTTGGGCGTACCGGGCTGCGCGCGATCGCTTTCGCGCAGCGGCTTTGACTTTGTGATCGAGCGCCTGGCCGCTGGCCTGGATGTCAGCGCCGCCGATGTGCGGGCCATGGGCGTCGGTGGACTGTTGGGCGAAAGTTCGCTGCGCCCGCAGCCGCGGATCAGCGCCTTGCGCGAGCCACAGATCGGCGCCGTGGTGCTGGCCGCCGGTCTGTCGCGGCGCATGGGCTCGATCAACAAGCTGCTGCAGCCGGTCGATGGTGCGGCGCTGGTGCTGCACGCCGTCGATGCGCTGCGGGCCACCCCGGTTTCGCCGATCGTGGTGGTGACCGGGCACGATGCCGATGCTGTGCGGTCGCTGCTGCACAGTCGCATGGCCGATGGCCGCGTGCGCACCGTGCACAACCCCGACTTCGCCGATGGCCTTAGCACATCGCTGCGCGTCGGCATCACTGCGCTGTCAGGAGCGATGGCCGACTCTGCGAGTCCAGCTGGCAATCCGTCCATTCGTCGCTGCGACGGCGCGCTGATCTGTCTTGGTGACATGCCGCGCGTCCGTTCCGAACACATCGAAGCGCTGCTGGCGGCCTTCGATCCCAGCGACGGGCGCGAGCTTGTCGTTCCCACGTATCGCGGGCAGCGCGGAAACCCCGTCCTGTGGTCGTCGCGCTTTTTTCCAGAGCTTCTGCAGCTTCGCGGTGACACCGGCGCGCGCTCTCTTCTGGCGACGCATGGCGATGTCCTGTGCTTGGTGCCGATGGACGACGACGCGGTGACGGTGGATGTCGACACGCAAGAAGCGCTGACGCAGGTGCAGGCCGCAGCGCCGCGACCGACGGAGGGATCGTCAGGGCCAAAGGCGACGGCTGCGTTGTCGACCGAATCGTCCGCCATTCCCCAGCCTGGTGAGCAGTCGCGGTAGAGTAGATCCGTGCCGGCGCCGCGCCCGACGATCTGAAAGTGCAGCGAAGCGCCGCGCCCGACCAAGGAAAGCGATGTCCAACCTGAAGATCGAAGAGAAGTTCACCGTTGCGGCTCCGGTGGAACACGTCTGGCAGTTTCTGCTGAACCCAGAGCTTGTCGCCGGCTGCCTGCCAGGGGCCGCGCTGCGCGGACAGGAAGGCGCCGATACGTACCTGGGGACGATGAAGATCAAGGTCGGCCCGGTGACCTCGGAATTCAAAGGCAAGGCGACGCTTTCGGACATCGATCCGACGGCGCATCGCTTGAAGCTGACCGGCACCGGCGATGATGTAAGCGGTGGTGGCTCGGCCCGCATGAGCATGGACCTGGGCGTCAACGCGCACGCCGAAGGCAGCGAAGTGCAGGTCGTCGCCGATGTCGAGATCGCCGGCAAGCTGGTGCGCTTCGGCCGCGGCATGATCGAGGGCATCTCGAAGCAGCTTTTCAAGCAGTTTGTCGAGAGGGCTCGCGAGCGCATCACCAGCGCAGCGGCTGCCGAGGAACCGGCGGCACCGGCGGCGGCTGACGCAGCGACCGCGACGACACCGCCTGCTGCTGCCTCTGATGCATCGGCAACACTGACGGCTGCAGCTGCCCCTGCAGCACCTGACGCCAAGCCAGCCGCTGCCACCGCTGCTGCCCCTGCGCCGTCTGCCGTGCCCGGCGGGGAAGCGGGATCATCCCCCGCGGTCTCTGCAACATGTGAAACATCTGAAACAAGTGCGGCTCCTGCAACACGTGAAACAATTGGTTCCGACAAATCTGTCGGAAAGACCGAAACATCTGAAACAAGTGAAACAAAGAGGCCACCTGCGGCGGGGGATGCACCTGTAACAAGTGAAACACTGAAGGCGGGTGCGAAGGGGGCAGCAGCCGACGCGGGGACGGCAGCGCAGGCTGCAGAGCCGACGAAGGAAGCCGCAGCGTCGACCAAGGAAGCTGCAGAGCCGACGAAGGAGCCCGCAGAGCCGACGAAGGAAGCCGCAGCGTCGACCAAGGAAGCTGCAGCGTCGACGAAGGAAGCTGCAGAGCCGCCGAAGGAAGCTGCAGCGGGCAAGGCCGCAGCGCCTGCGACATCTCGAGGGCCGGCGCCGCAGCCGGAAGCTTCCGACATCACCACCGGCGTTTTGCCTCGCCCCAAGCCGCGCCCGCTGGCCATCACCGTGCCCAAGCAAGAGCCCGAGGCGCTGGACGCCGGCTCGCTGGTCTTTCGCGCGCTGTGGGACTGGATCAAGTCGCTGTTTCGTCGCCTGCTCGGGCGGGGCAAGTAGGGCAGGACGCCGACGCAATGGGGGCTTCGCAACGTCGCGATGGGGGCCTGACGGCAGAAGTCCTGCTGCTGCGGCGCCGCGATGAAGCGGATGCGCGGTCGGCCTTGCAGGCGGCGCAGGATGCCTTGCAGCAGACGCAGGAACGGGCTGCTCTGGCCAAGCGCCGTCTGATGGAACGGCAGGCGCGGGCCGCACGTGAACAGGCATCGTTTGAAGCGCTGGTCGGCGATGTGCCGGCGGGGGCTCTGCAGCAGCAAGCGCAGCGGCTGCGACATGCGCAGCAAGACGTCGAACAGATCGAGCGCGCCTGCGCCGCCGCCGAGCTTGCCGTGGTCCAGGGCCGGCAAGCGGTCGACGAATGTCGCCAGACCTTCCTTACCCGTCGAGCCCAGCGAGAAGCCGCCGAGCTATTTGCTGAGCAAGAGCGCGCAGCGCAGCGCCGACTGCGTGCGAACCGGACGCGCGTCATCGAAGAAGAAGCGCGCGAGCGCTTCGCTAGTGCCAAGCGCCGCGGACAGCCCTAGCAGCGAGACATTTGACAGATCGGGCCAAATCTCCGTCGGCAGTGCGAAGATCGAGCGACGTGCCCGCGACGTATCCGCGACGTGCCCGCGGCGTATCCGCGACGTGCCCGCGGCGTATCCGCGACGTGTCCGCGATGCGGTCGCAACGAACCGCTCATTGCGATCCGCGCCCAACGATAGGCGCCGTCCTCGCCATTTCGCTGCGCAGCTACGGGTGGAATCGGCGATCTCGAAACAACGCGGCTCATCGACTTGGCACAGGCGTTGTCTTTGGCGGGCTGCCAGGTGCATCATGCCGACGGCTCAACGACGATGAATCGTTCGACGAATCGCTCGACGGAACAGGCAGGGCAAAGCAGCGACGCAGACGTGACTTCAGCGGGCGCCGCTGCCACTGCCAGTGGGCCGCACCCGACGGGCCAGCGCGACCGCCGGGCGCTGTGGGAAGTCGTGCGTTTCTTCGCCTGGCTGAGTGTCGCGGGCTTCGGCGGACCGGCGGCGCATCTTTCGGTGATGCGGCGTGAACTGGTCGATCGTCGACGCTGGCTCAGCGAGCAAGAGTTCCTGGATCTGCTCGGCGCCACGCAGCTGATCCCCGGGCCCAACTCGACCGAGATGGCCATTCACATCGGCTACCGACGGGCGGGTCTGTCGGGGCTGCTGCTGGCTGGGCTTGGCTTTATCGTGCCGGCGGCCGTCATCACGGGGCTTCTTTCATGGCTGTACGTGCGCTATGGACGCCTGCCCAGCGTGCAGCCGATGCTGGTGGGCATTCAGGCCAGTGTGGTGGCGGTGGTGGCGCTGGCCGTGTGGTCGCTGTCGCGAACGGCGCTGCGCGACGGTCGGCTGTGGTTGCTGGCCGGGCTGGCTGCCGTGGCCTCGATCGCCGGAGTACCGGAGCTTGTGGTCTTCTTCGGCGGCGGCCTGCTGTATCTGGGAAGCGTGTCGTTCCTTCTGCCAGCGCTTCGCGGACGTCAGGGAACGTCGAGCCTGCCCGGTCTGGTCGTGTCGCTGGGCGGACTGGGGGCCAGCCAGGCGCCAATTTTTCCGTCGGTGCCGACATCGGTGTCAGAGACGATGGCTCCGCTTTCTGTTTCACTGCCGGCGCTGGCGCTGTTCTTCGCGAAAGTGGGCAGCGTGATCTATGGCAGCGGCTATGTGCTGGTCGCGCTGCTGCTGCGCGGCCTGGTGGATGATCGCGCCTGGCTGCCGCGCGCGACGCTGCTTGATGCGGTGGCGATTGGTCAAGTGACGCCCGGGCCGGTGTTTACAACCGCGACCTGTGTCGGCTATCTGCTGCGCGGCCCCGTCGGTGCGGTTGTTGCCACGGCGGCGATCTTTGCCCCGTCGTTCGCGCTGGTGTGGGGCCTGGACAAGCTGCTGTCGCGGCTGCGTCGATCGCCCCATCTGCGCGTGTTTCTGGACGGCGTGAACGCTTGCTCGCTGGCGCTTTTGGCCGCCACAGCGGGGGGACTGCTGGCCGGCCTGTGGTCACGCGGCGCCTACCTTTGGCTGGGGTGGAGCATCGCGGCGCTGCTCGTCGGCGGCCTGGCCAAGCTGAACCCAAGCTGGCTGGTCGTCGCAGGTGCCCTGCTGGGCGCTGTGCTGGGCTGAAAGCCATCTGCCCAGCTCGCACCAAGTCCCCTCAGCACGCCGTCGAGCACGGCTGGGCTAAGGGGGTTCGAAGCTTACACTGTAAGGCCCATTGGCCGGTCGCCCATCACTTGGCAGCGGGGGCACTGCGGCTGCGTGCTTCGGCCAAGATCAGCGCCAGGTTGGCGCGGTCGCGATCGTCAAGTAGCGCATCCGAATACGTGGGATTTGGCGACAGGGGCAACAGCGGCGTCGCCATTTCCTTGGGACGCGCGCCATAGAAAAAGCTGTGCAAGTTTGTGCTCTTGAACGGTCGACCGTGCCGAGCAAACGGCGCATTGCGCAGCCGAGTCAGCGTTGCCTGCGACAGTGGCTTGAGCGACTCGGCAGTCAGTAGCTCGCCCTTGAACACCTTCGCCAGAAGCGGCTCGATCGAGGTCTTGCTATCGGCATCGATCAACGACAGCGCATCCACCGCCGCGCCACCCGGCCCGCTTGCCGTTGCTGCTGTCGTTGCCGTTGCCGTTGCTGCTGTCGTTGCTGCTGTCGTTGCTGCTGTCGTTGCTGCTGTCGTTGCTGCTGTCGTTGCTGTTGTCGTTGCCGTTGCCGTTGCTGCTGTCGTTGCTGCTGTCGTTGCCGTTGCCGTTGCTGCTGTCGTTGCTGCTGTCGTTGCCGTTGTCGTTGTCGGGGACTCTTTCGAAGCCACGGCCCCCGCGCCTCCGAGGTTTCCCGCTTTGCCCGCCGCAGAAGACGCTGGGGTCTGCACCGTCGCTGGAGGAGCTGGCTTGTCGGCTGTAGAAGCCGCCGCGGCCTTACGAGCTCGCGCGACCGACGTCGCCCTGCACGTTCCACAAGCTGCGTACATCCGCCCGTTCCATTTGAGGATCGTCGACAAGCTGAAGTGGTCGGGTTGGGGGCCGCTGCTGCTGTACAGGCGAATGTTGGGGGCGCCTTGGCTGCTGCCTCCGTCGGGTTCAAGCTTCTGGACCGATCGCAGCGAGCTGGGCGGGATCATTTC
>JAYRFD010000430.1:0-4820 GCA_041908565.1 Polyangia bacterium
CAACGCGCTGCGCGCCATGCGCTTGATCGTCGCGGCAGGCCTGGCCTCTGGCGCGGAAAATGGGCACGCGGCGCTAAGCCAAGCCCTGTTCCATGCCGCCTGGGCCGACGATCGCGACCTGACCAGCGATGCCGAGCTTCGCCCGATCTGCCAAGGCCTGGGTCTGCCGGCCGATGCGCTGCTTTCTGCCTGCGACACGCCGCCGGTCAAAGACCGCTTGCGCGCTCTCGGGGACGAAGCCCTGGCCCGCGGAGCCTTCGGCGCCCCCGCCATCTACGTCGGCGACGAGCTGTTCTTTGGCAACGACCGCCTGGACTTCGTCGAAGCGGCGCTGCGTCGCGCATCGCCCAGCACCGGTCAATAATCGCCGTCGAATCGCGTCGCCAAGCCCGACTGCCATGTCGTCCGCGCCGATCCAAAACTCTGCGGTGCTCTTGGATATCGAGGGCACCACGACGCCGATCGCCTTTGTGCATCAGGTGCTGTTCCCGTATGCCGCGCAGGCCGTCGAGAGTTTTCTGCAGGCACAGGGCGATGACCCCGCGGTGATGGCCGCCTGTCGGCAGATTCTTTCGGACACGACGGACGAAGAACGCCAGATGGCGCCGCAGCAGGCGGTGCTGGCGGTGGTGCGCCGGCAGATGGCAGCCGACGTGAAGGCGACGGGCCTGAAGGCTCTGCAGGGTCTGATCTGGCGCGACGGGTACGAACGCGGCGCGCTGCAAGGCCAGGTGTTTGCCGATGTGCCCGATGCGCTGCAGCGCTTTGCCGATGCGGGGCGCCCGGTCGCCATCTATTCATCGGGCAGTCGCTTGGCGCAGCAGCTTTTGTTTCGCTACAGCAGCGTCGGCGATCTGTCGTCCTTTTTGTCGGGATACTTCGACACGCAGGTGGGCCCCAAGCGCGAAGCGGAAAGCTATCGCCGCATCGCGGCCGCGTGGGGACAGTCGCCTTCCCGCATCACCTTCTGCAGCGACATCCCGGCCGAGTGCTCTGCCGCCGTCGAGGCCGGACTGCACGCCGTGCTGATCCTGCGTCCGGGCAACCCGCCGCTGCCGCCGAGTCTGCCGTTTCCCGTGCATGCCGACCTGCGCTTGATCTAGATCCGCACGCGCGTCGCCGATCTTCGACGGCCTGTGCTTGTTGCGACGGCCTTTCGGACGGCTGATGCGGCTTGGGCAGAGGATGCGGACCTGAAAACGCCTCGCTTGAAAAGCTGGGACCCGGGCCGGGGACGGCGATATGTTCGCGGCATGAGCGGCCCACTGCCCAACCTATCCAACCTGCCCACCCCGCGATGTCGGCAGACTCCGTCGGGGGCGTCTGTTCGCCTGCTGCCGGCTTGGCTGATTCGCAGGTGCTTGCCGTCGTTTGTGGCCCTGCTGCTGCCGGTGCTGGCGTGCGACGCGCCGCCGGTTGCGTCGTCGATGCCGCCTGATCCCTATGTGCCACCGCCGGCCAGCGCCTTGGTCGATGCCAGCCCGGTGGCCATTCGGCGTGAAGTCCTAAAGATCGCGGTCCCGGCTCCGCCGCCCAACCCGCAAGCCAGCCAGTACGCCGAGACTCCGCCCGAGCACAACTTCGTGCGGCTGGTGCGTTATCGGGTCGACAGCGATCCGCCACGTCCCGCACGCGCGATCGCCGTGCTGATGCCGGGCTTTCTGGGCGGCGCCGGCAGCTTCGATCCGCTGGCTCGCGCGGTGGTGCGACGATCTACACCGGATGCGGCGATTGAAGCCTGGGCCATCGATCGACGATCGAACCTGCTGGAAGACCACCACGGCCTAGACGTGGCCGAGGTGCGCGGCGATCCCGAGCTAGCCGGTGGCTATTACTTCGGCGGCACCGAGCTGGAAGGACGTCGCTTCGCCGGCATGCTGCCGCAGGACCAGGCCGCGTACATGTCGGAATGGGGCCTTACCACCACAATCAGCGATCTGCACGCGGTGCTAGAGCTGATTCCGCAAGCGGCGCGCAAAGGGCACATCGTGCTGATCGGACACTCGCTGGGCGCCTCGATCGCCGAAGAGTACGCAGCCTGGGACTTTGCCGGTCGCCCCGGCTACGAAGACCTGGCGGGCCTGGTCCTTGTCGATGGCACCACGGGCGGCGAAGGCAGCGCGACCCTGCCCTTGACCAAGCAGCAGTATCAAGACGGCATCGGCGGCGGCTTTCCGCGTCCGGGGCTGAAGACGATCCGCAGCCGCGATCGCTACTACGCGCTGCCGCTTCTGGGGACTGAAGTCTATGTGACGGCGGCGATCTCGGGGTTGCGGGCGGCGTGGCGGCCGATGGATGTCACCAGCGACAGCGAACGCGACAGCGCCATGCGCGTGCTGCTGGGCCTTTCCGAGATCCCGCCGATGACCAATCGTGCCGCGCTGGGCTTTTCCTTCGATCGGGCCTACAACGCGCTGTCGTTTGCTGCCGTCAGCTGTGGGGCCGGCACTGGCGGACGCATCGAGCCGTATCGCAGCCTGCTGGGCGCCGACCTGCTGCACCCGACGGATGTGCGCGCGACTTATGACTGGGTCGACTTCGACCGGACACAGCCGACGGGAAATACCGCCTTGTATGACCTGGCGCGGGCCTGGTTCTTGGGGCCTCAGCTCGACTTTGCCGAGTGGTATTTCCCCACGCGCCTCGCCTTGGATGCACCGGCCGCCGGCAGCCTGGTGTTGACGACATCGGACTGGCCACGCAGCGAATACGCCATGCGCGCCATTCACGGTCGCACGCTGGATCTGCCGATCCTGGCGCTGGCCGCCAGCTTGGTCGGTCGCGGCGGCGGCGATCAGCGCGCCTACGATGCGCTGCGCCAGCTGGTCGATGCGGTGCCGATTGGGCCCGGCCGTCCCATGGCGGGTCTGCCGCGCGGCATGCCGGACGCCTTCCGCGTGCTGGCCTATCCCCAGCTAACGCATATCGATCCGCTGATGGGGGCCGATTCCCCCATTAGCCAAACGCAAGAGTGGTACAGCGCGCTGCACCGCTTCCTGCTAATGCACACGACCGACGCCGCATCCCCCGTCGTGTCGCCACTGCCCACACCGTAAGCAGCCAGTGCGTCGCGGCGGCCGGTCTGCGCAGTTTTCAATCAACAAATCGATGGGATGAATTGATTAATACGATTATCTGATAATTGATTAGATAGAAAATAAATGGAAATCAGGCCGATGGCTCGACAGACCGTGGACCGGAATCGGCGGGTTGCCGACGCGGGGTTACTGCTGCGAGGTCGCGGTCAGGGTCGGGGCGCCGGTACCTAGCTGCAGGCCGCGCGGCAGCGGCGTCGAAAACAGCTTGGCCAGCCGACGCGAGCCCTGTTCCGGATGCGGAGCCGGCGGCATGTACTTGTAGCGCTTTCGCCAGTAGCGCAGCGGCCCATAGTCGCGACAGCCCAGCGCGCGATCCGACGGCGAACAATAGATGCGCAGGTGCAGGTGGTCGTCGTGGGGCAGCGCGTCGCCGGGCTGCTTCAGCAGGGCTTCGGCGCGGTCCAGAAGCTCTTCATCATCGGACTGCCGGCGCCCTTCGTTCAGCATCAGGGTGCGCAGGCGCGCGTGCACAAACATGTACTGCACTTCGATGTCGGGATCCGACAGCAGGGCACGGACCAGGGCCCAGTTGCGGCGCACGTCGAAGCGGCGCGGCGTAAACGGCCCGAAGACGACATTGGGCGTCGGGTGCGGTGCCTTGGCCCATAGATCGCGACCATACGCCGGCATCGAATCGGCGGGCGCCACCGGCTTGTTGTTTTCGTCGAGCGCGTACCAGATCAGGTCGGCGTCGTGACCGTTTTCGTGCGATCGATGCAGCGGGCTCTCGCCGCCGCCGGGGATCGAAAGATCGGCGACTCCCAAGACAGCGCCGGGATATTCCTTGGCCACGCGCTTGGCGGCCCGGCGGATGGCCGAGACCATCTCGTCAGTGCCGAAGTTGGCGCCGCGGTCCTGCCAAAGCTGCGGGATGACGAAGCCATCGCCCTGCGCCGGCATGCGGCGTCCGCGTCGCAGGTAGCCATTGTTAAACGTGCCGCCCGAAACGCTGGTGCCGTCGGTCAAAAGTCCGGTGCCGATGCAGCCGCTCGACAGAGACAACAGCGCCGCGCACAAGGTCAGGACTGACGTTACGGACGTCATGGTGCGCCGCTCTGCCCATTCGCAGAGCCCGAGCCTGGACCAGAAGAAGGTGTGGATCTCGCTACCACGCCGCACCAGATCAGTATGCCACAGGGCCCGCCACAAATTCTGCAGTGAAAGTGGACACTTACGGGGCAGGGCACCCTTGCCGGTCTGCCGTGACTGGGCCGGTGCTGGCCTGTTCGAATCATCTGCCGCGGCACCTGCAAGGAATGGACGGTGTGGCGCGGCTGCGGACGGGCTCTCGACGGATCGACGCTGCGTTGTGGGCCGTCTTCTTCGATTACGATGGGGACAGACCCGTGAGCTCTCTGCGCTGGCTCCGCTTTATTTCTCCGGCGTATCGCGACGCCCTCAAGGCCGAGGCCGAAGGCCGCTACATTGAGGCCGCGCGGGCCTATGCCGTCGTCGGCGAGTCGCTGAAAGTCGCCGAGATGCACATCCTGGAAGCCGAATGCCAAGGCGCCCCGGCCAGCGCCCTGCGCGAGCTTCATGTTGCATCGCACTTCGTCGACGAAGCCGCTGACAGCCAACAGGGGCGGGCTCTGCTTTTGCGCTTGGGCCAGATCTACCTGCGCATCCTGAAAAAGAGCGTGCTGACCCCGGCGGAGCACGACGTGTGTGCTTATGCCGCGCGGCTCTTGCTGCGGGCCGGCGATGCGCGCGCCGCTGCCGAGG
>JAYRFD010000431.1:0-1833 GCA_041908565.1 Polyangia bacterium
AGGACTGTCTGAGCCCGGAGGAGTCGATGGCAGCGCGGCGCTCGCCCCAGCGAAGCAACGCCCAAGCGCCCAAAAGGAACGACGCACCGCAGGCCACCAAGCACCACCCGACCCCATCCCAAAGATCCCCAAATGCCGAGGACTGTCTGAGCCCGGAGGAGTCGATGGCAGCGCGGCGCTTAGTCCTGTGAAGTGACCCGTCGCACTAGCGGCGGGTAGGGGTGCGGAAGGGGTCGCTGAACTTCGGGTCGGAAAGCAGCGCGTCGTCGGTCAGGGTGCCCAGGAAGGCCGCGATGGCCTTTACCTCGGCAGCCGTCAGCCCCAGGCGCCTGGGCACGATCGGTCCGGTCGGCGAGGTGCGCAGCCGAACGTCCAGGTTCGGGTGGGCCTGCACGCCGCTGTTGTAGTGTTCGATGACCTGCGTAAGCGTCGTGAAGCGGCCGTCGTGCATGTACGGGCCGGTGACGGCGATGTTGCGCAGGGACGGCGACTTGAAACGGCCCTTGTCGGCGGCCCGCCCGCTGATGTCGCCGACGCCGTCGTCCCCGACATCGACCTGGGCATCCAGGCCGTTGTTGGTCGGGATCTCGATGAAGAACGCCGCCTGGTTGGCGCGCGTTCCCGGAGGTCCCGCCGGCGGTCCGCTGTCCAGGTGACAGACGGCACAGCCCGCCCGCCCCATGAACAGCGCCTTGCCCTGGTTTTCCTCGGCGGTGAAGTTGGCGAAGCTGGGCATCACATCGCCGGCTTGCGCCAGGCCCTGATCGAAGCGCGATCGGTACGAAACGATCGAGCGGGCGAACTGGGCCAGCGCCTTGGCCAGTCGATCGGCGGTGACCTGCGTGTCGCCAAAGGCGCGCTTGAACAAGGGCGCGTAGTACGGCTGGCCCTGCACGCGGCTGACCGCTTCGGGCAAGGTCAGGCCCATCTCGACGCTGTTCTGGATGGGGCCGACGACCTGCGCTTCCAGCGTGGCCGCCCGTTCATCCCAGAAGAAGCGCCCGTTGCGGTAGTAGCGCGCGTCGATGATCGGCATGGCATTGCGCCCGGTCAGGCCGCCGGCAAAGCCCATGCTGAAGGCGCTGGGGTCGCCGAACCCTTTGTCCTGGGCATGGCAGGACGCGCAGGCGATGGTGCGGTTCTGCGACAGGATGGGGTCATAGAACAAGACGCGGCCCAGGGTTGCTCCAGCATCGGAAGTCGGGTTGTCGGCAGGCGTGTTGTCGCTGGCCCGCACATAGGCGCTGCGAAAGTGCGCCGGCAGGCTGGGGTTTGCGTAGTTGTCGGGCGAATCCGGCAGCGCAAGGACGCTGGTCACGTCCGTCGGCAGCGGGTCCAGCGTCGCGGGGGCCGGGGCCGGGTTCTGTGGCTGCGCATCCAGGCCGGTGTCGGTGCTGGCCGGATCACCGCAGCCGGGCAGCAGGGCCGCCCCCACGCCAAGCACACTGGCCAGCAGCCCAGAACGCCCAGACCCTGACAGCGACAGCGACAGCGACGCAAACAGCGATGACCGCGACATAGGAGCCTCCTTCTTCTTCCGTCCTGCCCATGCGGGGGACGTTTGCTTCGTTGGACCCGCCAGATCGCAAATCGCGCAAGGCGGCTTTTCGCGGGTTCTGAAGCGGGCCGAAGCCGGGGCAGGGGCTGGGGTCAGGCGTCGGATTGGCTCGCCGGGCGACTGGCGGCGCCCGCGGGGCTTGATCTGGCGGAAGGGAGTGAATATCTTGCGCTCGCCGGGCTGTCTGCCGGGGTCCGGCGGGTCCCGGCGAGTCTCTGGGCAGGCCCAAAGACAGCTCATTTCGACGCAACGAAGGACGAAGAGGTCTTCATGAT
>JAYRFD010000432.1:0-1863 GCA_041908565.1 Polyangia bacterium
CGCGAACAGCACGGTCAGCCACAGGCTGGTCTGCAGATCCAAAGGGGCGGGCTCCCCTGCGGATGCGGCGTCATCGGATGGCGAAGTCGATGAGCGCGGACGCGGACGCAGATGAGACGGCAGGCGACGCATCACCCAGAAGATCAGGGCCGGTGCCACACCCGCCAGCAGCACGGTGAATACGACATCGTTGGTGCGGTGACCGAAGATCGCGACGATGGGCAACAGCAGCAGCGCAGGAAACGGCGGGAACGAGACGTAGTACTTGCGACTGCGGGCCGTGATGTCGGAATCGGCGAGCGTGCGCGTCTGACCCGACAGTGTCTTGAAGCGACCCGGAGTCGCGCGCAAGAACTGGCCGGACACCGTCGATCCATCGCGCAGGGTCAGCGTCTCGACCTCGGCCCAGTCGTTGGTGTGCGGGGGCGTGCGGCCCAGGTCCAGATGGCGCTGCAGGAAGCACTCGGCCTGGTAGACAAAGTGCGTGTCATTCGATGGATGGCGCAGGCGCTGCCCGGCAACCAGGGCATAGAAGAAGACGCAGGCGGCGTAGAGCGAAAGCGCTAGTTTGCGATCGGACATGAGCGTGTTTCGGAGACGTCAGAAGTCGGGCTGGAAGCAGAGACCGCGGCGCCCGGACGGGCATACAGCGTCGCCACCGGCACGCCTTCATGGGTCACCACAGAAAGAGGTCGCGTGCTGCCGAACGCGTCCCACAGCCAGTATTCGTATTTGTTGAAGTGGCGCTCGTGCAGGACCAGACCGAAGTCGGCCGCCCGGACGCCCGGTTCTTCCATGCCAGAGTCCGACAGATCTCGGCGCAGCAGGCCATCCTTCATGCTCATCTGCAGCATGAACCAGTTGGCGTCGTGGAAATAGATCGACGCGTGCGGGCGGATCTCGCGATTCAGCACGGGGAACAGCCCGCGCACGGCATAGCCCCAGAAGTGGCGGTTCATGCCCAAGTCGGCGCCGCCCTGCGGTCCCCCGGCCAGCGCGTTGTAATGCGACAGCGCGTACGGATGCGAGCGCGCAACTTCCAGCGCCCCCGGCACCATCACCACGCCCGAAAGCACCGGTGCCAGCCAGCGTGCCAGCGCCGATCGCTGTGACGATCGCTGTGACGATTCGGGCGACGTTTCGGGCGACGGTCCCAAAGACTGCGGCCACGCCCGGTTCACAGCCGATACCACCGCGTGAAAGCCTGCTCCGGCCAGAAGCGCCAAGAACGGGACGGCGGGCAGCCAGTGTTTTTCAGCGCCAAAGATCGGCGTGCCGGGCCGCATGATCACGGCCATCGGCCACAAAAGCGACAAGACGATCAGCGCCACCGGAGCCAGGGCCGTGTTCGAATCGCCAGGCTGCGTGCCCACACGATCCACAACTGCGGAGTCGATTCGATCGTCGCGCTGCGCCACTTCGTTTGCAGCCGCGACGCGACGCACGACAAACAGCCCCAGCGCAGCCAGCAGCAAGGTCGTCACCGGCACCGTGAACACGGTCATCACCGGCACGTAGTGCCAGGGGTACGGCGGGCGGTTGTAGTTCACGCCCAGGTACTCGATGTTGTAGTGCACGTGATGCAGGTGAAAGCCGACAGAGGCGAAGAAGCGCTGCAGCTGCGCCGGCCACAGATACGGCCAGCCCGCCACGTAGACCAGCGGCGTCAGCGTCGCTGCGCACAGCGCCCACGGCGGCAGCAGGTACGCCGTCAGGGCCCGCCAGCGGGGTCGCCCTTGCTGCGCCAAGGCCTGTGCCCACATCGCGCGTCGAGCCCACAGCCAGTGCAAGAACAAGACGGGCGGCAGGAAGAACGTGTTGTGCTTGGTCAACAGAGCCGCGGCCAGCACCCCCGAAAACACC
>JAYRFD010000433.1:0-2233 GCA_041908565.1 Polyangia bacterium
GCTTCAGCGACCGTTCAGCGATCGGCGGTCGATCCGCGCTGAGCCGCACCCGGCATCAGGTAGACGTGGCCTTTGTCGGCGTCCACCCAGATCTCTTGCCCTTCTGAAATCAGGCGCGTGGCTTGACGTGTCCCGACGACGGCGGGCAGGCCGCGCTCGCGCGCAAGGATGGCGCCGTGTGAAAACAGGCCGCCACTGTCGGCCACCAGCGCCCGCGCCCGCCACAGAGCCGCCGCCCACGAGGGCAACAGCGCCGGCACAACCAAGATCAGATCGCTGACGGCATCTCCCGGGTTGGGCAGCGTCGGTTCTGCGGAAAACAGGTCGCGAATCACGTGGGCTCGGCCGCGCACCAAGCCCGCAGGACCCGGCACGCCGCAGCCACGCAAGACCACGGTCCGCGGCGGCGTCCACAGCGGCTGCCCACGCGACAGGCGCACCGGCGGCACCATGCTGCGGGCATGCAGGCGGTTCTTTCGGCCCTCGGCTGCCAGTGCCCGCAGGTTTTGGGGCTGCCCATCCGAAAGCAGCGAGATCTCCATGTCCTGTTCGACGTGCTCGTCTTGCGACAGGGCGCGCGCGGTCCACGGAAGATCAAAGATGTCGTCGATGGCATCCAGCCAGCCTTGCTTGCGCAGCAGGGCTCCTCGTCGCAAAAGGGCCCAGCGAACCAAGCGCTGCGCGCGGAAAAACAACGCATCGTCGTCTTCGGCGATGCCCTGGGCCGTGCGAGCCAGCGGCAACAGCTTCTTGAACGCACCGCGCGCCATCCGCGGCAAGCGTTCAAGCAAGGCACCAAACGCCACGTGATAGCGCTCTTCGCTTTCCGCTAGCTGCTGACTGGGTGGAGCCTGCAGGGCCAACGCCGTTGCCATGGCCCGCACCCGATCGGGTCGTTCGTCGTCGCAGGGAACGGCGACATCCCAGCAGGCTGCGAAGGCTCCGTAGCGCGACAGGTACCGGCGTAGTTCGCCATCGCGCGCTTCGGGCTGGGCCAGATCCCACAGCAGCTGCAGGCGAGCCACCGACGTCGCAGCGGCCCCCGCCAGCAGATCGCCATGCTGACTCAGCGGTTCGCCCAAGTTGCTGCGCAGCAGCTGATCCAAGTGCTGCCGGGCCCGACGCAGGCCCGGCGATAGCTCGGTGACATAGTGTCGATACACCGCGCGGTACGCGTGCCACGCCTGCGACAGCGACAGCTGACAAGCGGATGGATCTTCCAGATAGGTCGGATCCAGCGCGCCGTCGGCTGCCAGCAGATACTGCTCAAGCGGCTGCAGCAAGGCGGTACAGGCCGGCAAGATCTCGTTGTTGTAGCGATCGGCCAGGCGCTCGATGGGCAGGACCGGCGGCGTCGCACCCGGCACCTCGGCATAGTACAGGTAGCCCTGGATCACCGACTGCCGCAGTCCCGGCGTCAGATCGCCGACGCCCGCCACCAAAGCCGACTGCGAAAGCGACAGCGGATCCGGGTTGTGTTCTTGGTCTTGGACATAGACCAGATCAGGATCGACGCTGTGGGTCCAAAGATCGGGAGAACTGGCAGTCGCAAGCGGCGTCGCCGGGGCCGGTCGCACCTGCAGAAAACGCACGCTTCCGTCGGAAAGCAGCGCGTATTCGACATAGGCAGCGACCGGCTCGGCCAGCTGAAATTCATCCTGAATCAGCGCAGCCAGGGCGCGCGCGCCAACGGCCAATGGAGATGGATCGTCGGCCGCAAATACATGCGTCGTCACCGTCGCCCATTCGGGCGTGTCGGCCGGCCGTTCTTCACAGATGGCACGCGCTGCGCTGTCCAGATAGATGACGCCCAGCTTGTCGGCGACCACCATGGGCTGGATCAACACCGTGACGGCAACCGGCTCGCCGCAGTACGTCCGCACCAGCAGGCTATCACCGGACGCACGCACCGCCGCGATCGCTGCCGGAACATCGACTGGATCTACATTGGTGCGCGTCAGAAACAGGCCGGCAGCGCTGGCCCCCGGCAGGTCTTCGTACATCGCCGAGGAACGGACCGCAAAGCGCATGGCCGGCGGTGCCCCCGAAAGACCAGCCATCGGCTCTACATCATCAAAGCGGCTGCTTAGCGCGGCGTCGGTCAGGCTGATATCCAGTAGCGCCGCCTGCAGGCTCTCGGGCTCAAGCGATTCTTCCGGAAGAAGCAGGAGGCCGTCGGGAATGGGAAGCCCTTGTCGAAGTGCGGCAGCCAACCGACGGGCCTTGGGACCAA
>JAYRFD010000434.1:0-1594 GCA_041908565.1 Polyangia bacterium
CGACGGATTCCCCAGCCTGGAAAAAGACAAGCCCTACCTATCGCGCACGGTCATCGGCGCTGCGATGGCCAAGCTCGACACCCTGACAAAGTAACCCCCGCCCCCCCCTCGCACGACGGCATCGCTCCAGCGGATCCCGCCGTGTGCCCCTTCAATAAATCAACACAAAATCATCTATCAGATAATTAATCCACACCATAATCAGGCGCACTCATCCTATTGACGGCGTGCCTTGATTTGTTTTTACGAATTAATTATTTGTTAATCATTTTTCGCAAATTAAAATTATCACCCTATGCGCACCGAAGCCCCTCGGCTGCGCCCGGATCCGCGGACTGGCTGCGACGGCGGTCGGCGATGCGCGAAGACACGCGACGTCGGGGGTGCTTCCATCGTTCGGCGAATTGCGGCATGGTGCCGTCGCTTGCCCGCTTGGCGCAGTCGCCAGTCGGGCCTGCAGGTCTGGAGACGCCATGCCCACCATCCCGTCGCCTGTTCGCCGCCGATCGCGCCGCTTGTCTTTGGGTTCACTGCCGCTTCTTCTGCTGTTTTCGCTGAGCGCACTGAACTGCCAAGAATCACCTGGCCCGAAGGTGACCTTGTCGCAGAGTGGCTTCCAGCTGACCTTTGATCCCAGCGACGCCAGCCTGCGTCTTTCCCGCGGCGATTCGACGCTGCTGCACTTTGCACGCGATGGCATCGCCCTGGGCTTGGTCGATGCGATCAAAGGCAGCATGAACTACGACCCGTGGCCGCTGGCCGGCGATCCCGATGCGTTTGCCGGCGGTGTGCCCGATGACCTGACCTGGGTCGTTCCAACGGCCGCGACGGTGGAAACCAGCGACGACGGAGCGCTGCACCTAACGCTGCAGTTTGCTGGGGCCAGTGCTCGGCTGGACATCGCGCAGGTCGAAGGCGGTCGCTATCGCCTGGACGTGCGGCCGCAGCAAGGGGCCGATCGCGTCGCCTACTTCCGGCTGCAGCCGCAGATCGATGCGCAGGAAGGACTGTACGGCCTGGGCGCCGTCGAAGATCAGGTCAACCACCGCGGCAAGCGGCGCGCCATGCAGCTTGAACTGCAGGCCGAGATCGAGAGCGGCTACAACGACGCGCACGTGCCGATCCCCTTTGCCATCGGGACTCGCGGTTGGGGCCTGTTCGTCGAGAGCCGTCACCCCGCAGCCTGGGACATGGCCGCGACGCAGGCCGACCGCATCACGGCGTTCTTCGGCACCGGGCCCGATTCGGGCAAGGGCCTGACCTTCCACCTGTTCGCGGCGAGCCATCCGCTGGACATCACCCAGAAGTACTACGCGGTGACGGGGGCGCCCGGACTGCCGGCGCGCTGGGCCTTGGGGCCGTGGCTGTGGCGCGATGACAACGTCACGCAGGCGCAGATCTTGGCCGACTGCCAGTCGATGCGCGACCTGGATCTGGCCGACAACGGCATCTGGGCCGACCGCCCGTACTCGACGGGAATCAGCACCTTCGACTACGACAAGCGGACGTTTCCAGATCCCGCCGCGATGATGCAAAAGGTGCAGGACCAGGGCTTCGCGTTTGCGCTGTGGCACTCGCCGTACCTGGACGAAAG
>JAYRFD010000435.1:0-2371 GCA_041908565.1 Polyangia bacterium
CCTGGCTGGCGTCCGCGTCCCCGCCTGCGTCCGCGTTTGCAGCGCCGCTGCTCGAAAGCGCGGGCGTGACGCGATCGGGCGATGCGACTGCGGCAGGGTTACGTCGGGCCAGACGTGTCGCGCGCCCGTCGGCCTGGCGATCGCTGCGTCAGTAGCGCAGGGGCAAGCGGAAGCCGGCCTGGACTTTGAAGCGGTTGATCGTGTCTTCCAGGAACGAAAAGCCGCGCTCGATGCGTTCCAGGCTGACTTGGCCGACGGTGATATCCGATAGCTGTAGCTCGCCAAAGCCGCGATAGCGGTTGCCGACCGAGCCGAACAAGCCCCACTCGGCCAGGCCGCACATGCGCAGGTACAGGCCAAAGCGCTTGCACAGCTGGACATCGAACGAGCTGACGCCGAACTGGATGCGCACGGTGTCCAGGCGCAGCTTTTCGCGCAGCGGGTCGGTGACTTGGTTGGTCAGAAGCTGGCTGGACAGCAGCTTGGCCGCTGGATCACCATACTGCAGCGCGCGCGGGTTGTTGCCGGACAGGCTGGAGGCGCGTCGCGGATCGCTGCCGGACTCGCCCAAGACTAAGAAGCTGGCGCAGTCGGCGGCGCTCATGTTGTCGGACGACAGGCAGTCGATGCGCAGCTCTTTGACCTTACCGCGCAGAGCCAGCTCGATGTTGCGCTGCTGATCGTTCTGGTCCAGCTCTCGCGCGCTGCCGCGGATCTCGACGAAGGGCGTTTCGGGCCAGCGGGCGCTGGATGAAAAGTCGATCTTGCTGTCGCCGCGCACCTGAAATTCGCTGCGCAGACCGGGGATGTTGAAGAAGCCGCTTTCGACGCGGATGACGCCACCCATGGCGACGTTTTCCAAGGGCCCGTTAACCGCGAAGTCGTTGGTGGCCAGGCGAAGGTCGGCGATGTTGTTGAGCACGCGGAAGGTGCCGCGCGTGCGCACGTTCAAGTTCAGGATCAGGCTGGACAGGAATGGATCGCCTTCCCAGAAGGGGGCTTCTTCTTCGACGACCCGACGGGCGGACAGGAAGCGCTCGGTCAGATCGAAGTCCTGCATGTAGCGGCCAGAGACCACTTCGACGTTGCCCAGGATGCGCATGTCGTCGTGATTGCCGACGATCTGCAGGCCGGGCGAGGGCGTCGTGACTTCGACGTTGTAGACGCCAGCGACGGTGTGACGGACGTTTTCCATGACCACGGCGGCGCGCACTTTGTCCAGCGCCTGATACCAGTTCGGGCGCATAAAGCCGCCCAGGCCGCTGTGATCGATGCGGCCGTTCAGCTGCACGCGACCGTCGCCATCGACGGTGCCGCTGAGCGGCTCGCAGCCGGCGGGTGGCGTGCCGGATCCGACGTTGCAGCCGACCAGCATGCTGCCGGTTTTGCCTGGGTTGGGGCCCGGGCCGGGGCGCAGCGCGATGGTGCCGTGCGCGAAGTACAGCTCGTGAAAGCGGCGCAGGTTTAAGAACAGGTCTTTGGCGACCAGCATGCCTTCGGCGATCGGCTCGATGAAGCTGCCGGTGATGTGCAGGCCGCGCAGAGCCAGCTTGCCGCGCGCTTCGGCCAGGTTGCGGGCGAACTGCCACTGCAGAAGCTGCGCCGACAGATCGCCTTGCAGGCGGAAGTCTATGTTGCCAAAGCGCAGGGGGGACAGGCTGGCGATGTCGACGGTGCCATCGGCCAGAGTCTCGGCCCCGTCGACAATGGCGCGCAGGCCGTGCAGCGTGGCGCGGCCTGGCGTCAGATCCAGCACGCCGCCCTTCACTTCGACCGGGGTGTCGATGGCGTTGGGGATGAACCGGGCTTCTTTGATCTCGGCGTGACCCAGCAGGCGCAGGGCGTCGGGCTTGCCGCGCAGCGCCACGTCGACCAGGGCATCGCCGTGGGCGTGGCGGAAGCTGGCGCGCAGGAAGCTCTCGAGCAGCTCCAGACGAATCTGGCCTTGGATGCGCAGATCGGTGTCGTCGGGGCTTACCAAGCCCTGCAGGCTGGCCTGGCCCGAGGTCTGGCCGTGCGTGTCGCCGCTGCGGCTGGGAACCGCGACCGGGTTGGGGTTGATGTTCTGCCGGTGGCTAAGCAGGGCGACCTGCCCGAGTTCCATGCTTCGTCCGTCGGTGCACAGCAGCACATCGCCGCGGTTGTGCACGCGGTAGCGCTGCTCTTCGCCATCGTCGTCGTAGGCGCGAACTTCAAACAGCAGGCGGCCCAGGCGAAGCGTTGCGGCCAGGGGCAGGCCCAAGAGCTTATTGACGGGACGCGTGGCCAGCTGCGGACAGGTCGCAGCGACCGCCGACGGGGCGGAGGCGAGCGCAGTGGCTGGGGAAACAAACAGATCGCGTGGGTCGTCGCCGAAGCGCAGGGTCAAGAC
>JAYRFD010000436.1:0-3530 GCA_041908565.1 Polyangia bacterium
AACCTGGGCTTGCGGTCCCTGCAGCCGTAGTCGCAGCGGGACGAACAGCGGGCGCTATAGATGTGCCAGCGCCCGCCGTTCCCGCGCGTGGGTCAGGCGTTGCCGTGGCAGGACCACTGCCTGATGGCCCCAGAAGCAGCGGACGCGCCGGACTGACTGCAGCGCCAGCGCTGGTCGATCCCGTCGCTGGACCGGTGCTGCGAGGTGGCGATGCTGCACCGCTCGATGGCGATCCGGCGGATGAAGCGGATGCGCCAGCCATCGCTGGGCGAGCCGTCTGCGCTGACGCAGAAGGGCCGTACTGAAAGCCCAACAACAGCAGCGGGATGAACAGCCTGCGCATTCCTGATCATGGTATCGCAAAGCTGGCTGCGGCCGGGGACGAGCATACGGGCCAAGCACGCGAACCGCCTTGCGGAATGGACGAGGCTGTCGTTGATCCTGCTCACACTGCGTTGCGTGTCCGCGATGGGAGTAGGACGACTGCAGCACGCGGTCGTTGTGCGCAGAGGCAGCACGAGCGCGCTCTGTCCCGCGCCAAATCTGTTGCCGGATCAGCCACTGGCGCGACGGCACATGCACTCTGGTTTCGCAGAGCACGCTGCGGGCGGGCGCAGCGCAATGACACAGCGCGGATACAAAGAACCAAAGCACCCGCCTGTGTTCGCAGCACCTACCTTGCCCCGCGCTGGCTCGCGACGTCCGCCGCCCTGCTTGCTCCGTCCCTGCTTAGCTTGCGCAGGACGGGCTTACAGCGGGCGGGCCGCTTCTCGGCGCAGGAAGGCCAGAAGGACATCATCCAGCGGTACAGAGTCGGCTGCCGCGGTCCCCAAGCCAATCACCGCCACTGCCCCGGGAATCGTCGGCTGCGCCTGCGGCAAGGTCTTGCGCAGTGATTCCTGCAGATGGATATGGCGACGAGGATGAATGGTGCGCAGAGAGGCCGGAGTGAGCATCACGGCCCCTTCGGATGTCGAGTGCATGCGCAGGCGTCCCGTATGCAGCGGGCGCATATAGACAGGGCGAGTCATGCGCAGCGGGCGCACAGGACGCGTACCGACCGTGACCTGAAACAGCGGATTGGGCGACGGTGGATACACAGGCGCTTGTTCGGCGGAGTCCAAACCGACCAGCGGTCTTGCGACCGGCAAGGGCGTTGCCTTGCTCAGCTCGTACGCCTCTTCTTCGGCATCGGTCGGCTCTGCCGCCACGATGTCGATCATCAGATCGTCGTCGGCATCTCCGGCGTCATCGTCTGCCGCGGCAGGCGCTGCGGCCTTACCAGAGGCGGCAACGGTCGGCGGGGGCGGCACGGCGGCCTGCGATCCGCTCTTGATCCCCAGTCGAGCGGCCAGCGCCCCGGCCTCTGTCCGCGTTTCGGGCTTGGCTTCCGGCTTGCCATCTGTCTTGACTGCAGCGGCCGTCGGCGGTCGCACTTCGACCTTGGCCGGCGCCTTGATCGCAACCGAGCCAGTCTCCGCAGGCAACGCCACCGGCACTGCCGCGGCCCCCGTCACAACCGCGCCCGATTTTTCGTTCGCAATGGCCTGCCCTGCGCGGGCGAGCACTTCCGGGTGGTTGTCGAATTCGCCATCGCGCACGCGACGCAGCATCGCCTTGTGCTGGTCCTGCATGCGCTTCTGCACGACCGCGTCGGGCTCCTCTGCCGTGTAGGTTCCACTCAGGGTGGCCATTATGGTTCCGTCGACAAAACAGTGCTTACATAGGTTCAGGCGGGACAGACCAGAGTCCTCTGTCTGCACGTGAAACAGATGCCCCGCGTGACGCACGTTATGGTTGTAGCCGAGGAAGGGCGGACGCTTGCTCACCGCCCACCAACGTATCACGCGGGGGTTGGCGCCGGATCGCAAAATTGGCCGCGTCCCGTTTTCACTCGCCCTGCCCTGTGACCCAGCCAGCGGCAGTCTCTGCGTCCAAAAACTTCGCAGGCCGCCGGGTCCAAAAGCCGCAAGCCCTGGCACGACCGCCCCGCGGACATCGCGACCGTCGCCAGAATGGGCGGAAAAACTCGCCATGTACACGCTGCAGCGTTTGCAATATTTTCGTCGCCGCGCATGAGCCACCAACCATCCAGACCGCCACCGCCGCCCGCTTATCCTGGTCAAGCTTCTCACCGAGGCGCGACGTATGACGCAAGCGAGCACGGCTACACATCTCCCGAGCTCTCTCCATCGTTCCTGACGGCCACGGTCATCCCAAGCATTGACGACGAAGCAGAGACCGTCGCTCATGCCACGCAGGATGCGTCGTCACTGCAGACCCCAGCGGGACTGCCCGCAAGCTCGATGCAAGCGACCGTCTTTGGCGTGCAGCGCATCGCTCCGGCACCGGCAGGCGCGCCTCGAGTTCCCCCGGCAACGCCAGCCGCCCAGCACCTGGCTCCAGCCGTGCGCCCGCCCACTCCGACGCGTCAGCCCGCACCCCCTGCGGCAACGCTTCCGGTGTCTCCACCCAATGGGCTCAGCGCAGCCGCAGCGGCCTTGGCCGACGAGCCCACGGGATTTCTGCGCGTGCCGGACATCGCCATGGGCCCATCCAGCCCGCCTGCGGGACGACCACCTGCGACGGGCGGCAGCAACTGGATGGCCGACCAACCGACGTCGTGGGTGGCTCTGCAACCCGGCAGCAGCGACGCGAACCATGCAGCCTACGCAGGGGGCGGAGCAACGGGCACGGCCCTGCGGCGCGGTGATGCTGCGTCTGCGGCCTTGGCACCCAGCCCATCGTCCGGCCTGCGCCCGTGGCTGCTTAGCCTGGGCATTGGCTTGTTGGGCGGTCTGTTGGCGCTGGGTTTGATCATCACGGCGATGCGTCAACTAAACGGCAACAAGGCCAGCCAGACCTCTGTCGAGAGACGAAGCAGCGAACGACTGGCCGCGACACCCACCGATGCGCTGCCCGCTGCCGCACTGGACGATGCGATGCGAGCCTTGCAGCGCGGGGACACGGAGCGAGCCATCGACATCCTGAAAGCGGCACGCAACCGCGACGCCAACCCCGCGCTGGATTCGCTGATCGATTCACTCAAGCGCCTGCGCGGCAGCCGGCTGCCGTAGCCGTGGCAGCGGCCGCGGCATCCCAATCGCCGGACGTACTGCATCTGCGGTCGGTGATTTGCTTCAGAACGCTGTCTGCCCCCCACCAGGACAGGACCCTGCTTTCGCTGTACTCGTGGACCTGCGCCGTGACGAATGAAGCGCGCTGCCAATGCTTCAGGTTCGCTCGCACGTGACCGGCGCCTGCTCAACATCCGTCGCGAAGTTCAACAGAATCGAGGTCGCTCATGTTGTCCAGATGGTTGCTCCAGTGCGGGATTAGCTGCAGCATCGCGATGCTGTTCTACGTGATCAGCGCCAGCATCGTGCATCGCCTGTACAGTCGCAGCGTCAACCGGTCGATCATCCGGCGCGACATGGTCTTGGGCTTTGTCTCGCTGCTGTCGGGGACGCCGATCATCCAGGCCTTTGCCCTGCTGGCCGATCGCTACGGCATCGGCTTCATGTACACGG
>JAYRFD010000437.1:0-10423 GCA_041908565.1 Polyangia bacterium
ATCATGGACAACGCCATGGAGCGCGGCGCCAACCAGTGCACCGTCGATGTGCGCGTGACCATCAACCGCACCGGCGGCGTGGTCGATCGTCAGATCGAAGTTACGGCCGATGGCGGCGATAAGGACGCCGTCCGCACCTGCGTCGAACAACTGGTCAATTCCGCGAAGTTTCCCAGCGTCAGCACGCCGCTGGCCACCGCCCAGCAAAGCTGGACGGTCAAAGCGCAGTAGCCCGCCTACGCGGTCCTTACATCGGGGAATAAGACAGGTTGGTGGGGGCGCTGAAGCCCGATCCGACTGGAGCGACAGGCGTCGGGTTCAGCACGCGGATAAACAGCTTGGTCGGCTTGGTGATGACGATCGGCGCCGTGTATTCGATGGCGCTGGCCGACAGCATCGGTCCTGGTGCCTTGGCTCGTGGATCGGTGCCGTCCGTCGTGTAGTAGATCTTTACGCCGGGCAGCGACTGGCTGGGCGAGGTCAGCACGATCGAGCTACCCGCGGTCACAAAGCCTTCGGGCTGACTGGCCACCGCGGGACGAGTGATCTGTGAGTCCATGAAGTTCAGGCGACGTTCCCACCAGTACTTCAGCCACGCGACTTCACCGACATACTGACCGTTGAACAGCATGTTGGTGATCGCGGTGTTGCTTGCGGCGGCGCGCGGTGCACTGGCTGCCCAGCGAGTGGCCGAGCGCTTGGCCGGAGTGCCGGCTGCATCGCCAGGATTTAGCTGCTGTGCGAATTCATCGATGCGCGCGTTCAAGGTCGCGGCGGCCAACGGACCCTGGCGTAGCTGGTGGTATCGATCGATCCAGGCCTGCCAGAAGTTGGTGTCGCGGAACATCTCGCGATACCAGGGGTAGTTGAAGAAGTCGGTGCCGCCGCCGCCCAGCCAGGTGCCCCAGTCAAAGTCGCGACCATCGGTGGATCCCTCGCAGCGATCGAAGTCCCAGACCGGGCCGGCGGTCAGCTTGCCCAGGCGGGGCTTGTGCCAGTACGTGCTAAGGCGAAGGCCATCCGGGTTCTTGGTCGCCACGTTCAGGATGTGGTGATCGATGGCGGCCGCGACGTCCCAGTACTTGGCGTAGCCGTTCACCGGATCTTGATAGCTGGCGCCGCTTAGCACCAACCACGCTTCGCCCAGGTGACCGCGGAACCAGTCGCTTTGTGCGGTGGTCACGCGCTTGAAAGGATCCAGCGTCACTTCGCGCGGGTTGACCCAGGCCAGGATGTCGGCACCCGGACCGCCCGAGCCGACGCCGCCGAACGTCTGACCTGCCAGCGGGCGAATGCCCGACTCGCCCGCGTCCAAGCGATCGACCTTGAACATGTAGCCGCCCTGGATGTTCGGCAGCGTGTTGTCAGCCAGCGTCAGGTTTTCGACGTCGACGCGCTTGCTGCCGCGCGTGATCTTTTCCATGAAGCTGTACACGCCGAAGTAGTCCGTCGATGCGATGGCGCCTTCGATCGTGTCGGGCAGCGACTGTTCGTTGTGGATGTGCTCGATCAGGCGAGTGCGCGGCGCATAGCGGCCCAGGTCGTTGCTGGTTCGATAGACCAGATCGTTGTGCATCATCGATCGATCGAACTGATATGGCGCGTGCATCAGCCAGTCGGCGTTCGCGGGCATGCCAAACGGACTGCACTCTTGGTCGATGCCGTTTTCATCCTGCAGCTCCAGCGCCATCGAGAACTTTGGATCCCCAGCCGTCGACGATCCGTGTCGTTCCAGCGTGCCGGGCGACACCAGATCCGGTGGGTTGGTCAGCCGCGCCAGGTTGTCGGGCGCCTTCGGTTCGAAGACCATGATGTGGCCATCGACCGCGACGTTGTTGGTCATTACCGTGTTCCACGTATGCGACAACAGCAAGGGCAGGTTGGATGTGATCTGCTGCGCTGCGGTGTCGATCGCGAAGTACATCTCGCCGCGCAGCGGGCCGGCTGGGCGGTTGGCTTCAAAGGCCCGCGCACGAATCCGCGTGTTGATGGCAACCGAGATCGGACCGGCGTAGATCGGCGAAGGCGTGCGGAAGATGGTCAGCGTTCCGGTGCCCGTGGTGGTGATGTCAACAACCGGATTCAGCGTCGGAGAAGTCGACAGACGGAACGTGGTCGCGCTGGCAACTGTGACGTAGTACGGGGTGCCGGCCGCAAGCCCGCCCGGCAGCATGCCCGTGCTGCTGACCTGCACCACATCGCCGCTGTAAAACGTGTGCGGCAGCGTGCTGGTGATGATGTCGGTGGTCGCGGCACTGCCGATCGCGGCGTCGCGATTCAGCGTCAAGCTGGCATCGGTCAGCAGATCGATCGCGGGGCCGTCGGGCGCGATCGCCAGCTTGAACGTGTTGCTGTCGACGACCTGAGCGAAGTAGTTCACCGCCGAATTCAGCGGGGCGGACGTGGACACGCGCACCAGATCGCCGCTGGTCAGGCCATGGCTGGCCAGCGTGCACAGGTCGGTGCTGGCCTGCGTGGTGATGGTCGCGCTGAAGCCCGGCTTGTCGATTGGCCGCGCACGGTTGGTGGTGTACCGAATTGTTGCGCTGGGTGACTGCACGGACAGGCTGACTGACAACGGACTGCCGACGCTGAAGGTCTGGCTGGTCGGCGTGAAGGTCACCTCTTCAGCCAGTGCCGAGGAGACGTTGTTCGGTGCACCCGGGGTTGGCACCGCAAAGTACGCGCCTTGTGCCGTCGCGCTGGGCGACAGCAACCCGAACGAGACATCGGTCGACTGCGCGGGATAGGGGCTCCACACCGGCGGCAGCGGCGTGCCGTCTTTGCCCGTCAGCGCCAGGTATTCCCCCCCTTGCCGAGCACAGCTACTACCCGGCGACCCCGCCCCCAAGTTGAAGTTGGTGTGCAGGGGCTTGCCGGCCAGGCGGCGATCTTTGCCGCTGGCGAAGACGACCAGATAGGTCCCAGGCTGCAGCACGGTGCCGCCTGGAAACTTCCACTGCCGAGTGTCGCTTTTGCGATCGGTCAGATGAAAGCCGCCCAGATCGATGGCCACATCGTGCGGGTTGTATAGCTCGATCCAATCCGATGGCTCGCCGTCTTCATCCAGCAAGCTGGCTTGGTTCTTCGATACGAACTCCGTGATGATGGGCGGCGGAACCACCGGATCGGGAGGCGGGTCGACGGCCCCCCCCCCATTGTTCGCGTCGGAACAACCGGCTAGCTGGTACGCGAAAGCAGCAGCCAGAAGACCTGCAAGGCAACGTGTAAGCGTCATCGGCGAACCCTCCCCTTGGGCATCAGCCTGCGTAGAGCGCCCCGCAAAATCGACAGCGACCTTCGACGACCGCACGGTCGGTATGCCTGGTGACCGCAAGGCCACAGCGTTCCTCCGGCGACCGTTCGGAAGACATCGCGGCGGTCTTGCTGGGGGCTCTTAGCTGCGTGTGAATTCGGTGTCGCGGTGTCGCTGCTTGGTCTGACTTGGGCCCGGTTTCCCGTCGGAAAAATCCATCTGACTGGCGGCCTTGGGCCCAGCCCGAGTCCATTCATCTGCGACCCCTCGTCCCCGTTTTCAGCGCGCAGCAAGTCTATGCGCCATGCCGACAGACCGACGGATGTCGATCCCCACGGCAGCACTAGGAATGGTAGGGACGTTCGTCGGGCAGGGTCAAGCACGCGGGATATCGACGGGGGCGAAGCCGACAATCGCTAGGCGTTGCCTGTGCGTACGACGGGCCCGTGTCGCGCCAGACTCGGCACGCTTAGGCTTTACGGGTCGCGGTGACTTGGCGGACGGGTGGGTCTCGATGGTGGCTCTGCGTAGGGCTTGACATGCGACGAGAGACCGCGTTATTTGGCTATTAAATGAAATTGGTTTTCAAAATCATTTTAGCGACGTGGAGCCTGCTTCTGACCCACGCCGCGGCGGCCCAGACAACTGCGCCGGCCCCTTTGGCACCACAGCCCAGCGCAGCGTCGGGCCCATCGGTCCAGCCGACCGCAGCTGCTCCATCGACCGCAGCTGCTCCATCGACCGCGGCTGCTCCATCGACCGCAGCTGCTCCATCGACCGCAGCTGCTCCATCGACCGCATCTACTCCATCCGCCCCATCGAGCGCCGAGATCCCTGCTGCTGCATCGGTCCCGTCGAGCGCATCGGTTGCCGGCAGCGATCCGGCGTCGTCACCTGCTGCGGGATCGGCGGGGGTCCCCTCTGCTGCGGTCGCCGCCCCAAGATCCGCTGCTAAAGCGAGCCCACCGGCTCCCGGCATGCCGGGCTGGGCTCGACCTGGAGCCCCCGCGCTGGGCCCCACGATCGTCGTCGATCCAGATCACGAAGCCAGCCCCAGCCCCGATGCGATGGATGGCAGCGAACCCAGCGGTCGCCCCGATCCGCGGGCCGCCGCTCGCAACCCCACCATGACGCTGATCGATCGCGTGCGCGGGACGGTCAGCAAGTCGACCTTGGGCGGCTACGGTGAGTTTTCGTTCAGCAAGTATCCCGGCAGCGACTCGGCCTTTGATGCGCGGCGCTTCGTGCTGTTTCTGTACTCGCCGATCACCGATCGCATCAGCCTGGCCACCGAGCTGGAATGGGAACACGGCGGGACCCCGGTGCGGCGCGAAGGTCAGCTGGCCTTGGGCGAGGCCCTTTTGGAGTTTGCCGTCATCGACGTGAAGCTGTGGGAATGGCTGACGCTGCGGGCTGGGCTTGTCTTGATTCCGCTTGGGCGCTTGAACGTCAACCACGACGCCCCGTCGCTGGAATTCACCGATCGTCCGCTGATGCACCAGTTCGTGATCCCGACGACGTGGTGGGAAGCGGGGGCCGGACTGACCGGCCGCGTCGGGCTTGGACCCTGGCTGTTTTCGTATGAGCTGTACGCGGTAAACGGCCTGACCAGCGCGATCTCGGAAGCCAATGGGTTGCGCTTGGCGCGCGGCAGCGTGCTGCAGGACAACAACGGTGACAAAGCACTGACCGGGCGGCTGTCGGCGTATTTCTTCCAGCCCCGCGGGCGCTTCGTGCCGACGGTCGAGATCGGCCTTTCGGGCTACACCGGCGAATACAACCGCAGCGCTCGCCGCGCCAGTCTGCTGGCCGTCGATCTGCTGGTGCGCAACGCCTATCTGGAACTGGCGGGTGAGTACGCGCGCGCCTTCTTGGACACCGGCTTCGACGACGACTACGCCGCCAGCACGCGGGCCGCGATTCCCACCAGCATGCAAGGCGGTTTTGTCGAGCTGCGCGGGCGCTTGCCGCTGCGCTTGCTGATGCCGCGGCTGCAGGCGCTGCCCTTGTGGTTGGGTGAAGCCTCGCTGCTTTTGGCCCTGCGCTACGAAGAAGTCGACACCAACTTGGAAGCCAGAAACCAGTACGACCAGCGACGGCTTTCGCTGGGCCTAAACCTGCGGCTGTCTGCCGCCTTCGTGTTCAAGCACGAGCTGCAGTGGACCGCAAACGATGCCGGCGGTACGCGCCGCGAGTTCTTCCAGGATCCATCGCTGGGCTACGTGTCCTCGGTGGCTTTCCTGTTCTGACTTTGTTCAGGAGACACCCGATGCCACTTCGTGCCGTTCCCTTTTTGCCTGCTCGTTCGCTGCGTGGTTCGACGCGCGTCATCCAGCTTGGTGGGCTGTGTGGCCTATGCGGAATGCTGGCGATGTCCGGCTGCAAAAGTCCAGAACCGATGAACACCCCGCCCACCGGCGCGCGCTTTGTTGTGCAAGGCGGCGACAGCAAGGCCAGCGTCGCGGCGATGATGCGCGCCGCCATCGACATGCAGCACAACGGCGAACCGCTGGCTGAAGTGATGGGACGCGATGTCGCCGGGTACGATCGCAACGCGCTGCAGCCGGATGTCTACACCGATCCCGCGACGGGCAAAGGCAAGCCGGACTTGGTCGGTTATTCGTCGGCAGTCGAGTCGTATGAGTACTCGAAGCTGATGATGAACTACCTGTCGTTTGAGTCCGGGGCCGGCTTGTCCCTGATGTACGGCCCGCTGCTCAATCCGACGACGCAGACCGGAACCGCAGCGCTGAACATGCTGCGTGATCGCGTGCAGGCCTTGGCCATGGCCAGCCGAGCCGGCGTCGACAGTCAGGGCCCCTGGGTCATCGTTCCGGCGCCGATGAACAACCCGCTGAACACGCTGGGCTTCCCGGGTCTGTGGCCGCAGTTCGCAGAGCTTTCGCGCTTCGACACGGCGATCGAACCCTCTGGCAATGTGCAGCGCGGCTGCTCGTTAAGCGGCGGCTATGGTGCTTCCGCTGGAAGCAAGGTCACCGTCGGTGATTACGAGTGTGGATACAACTCGCTGCACATCGCGCGGGATCGCGCCGAGCTACAGCTTGCGACCGAAGCGCTGGGCCTTGCGGCGTGGAAGCAGGCGCTGTGGGTCATCAACTACTTTCAGCTGGTCCACGACGTGACCGGGGCCGCGTTCAGCCATGTCGCGGCCGCTGACTTGGCCATGGTCGGCAAGGTCGGCAACAGCGTGCAAGCCGACAACCAGGACGGATCGGCCAAGGGAGCCGCCGGCACCTATCTAGGGGCCAGCGACCTTGAGGGCTTTCAGGCCCTGCTGATGACCGAGCAGATCGACAACAAGGCCGAGCTGATCTTGCGCAAGCTGGTCAGCGATGGAACCAGCCTGGTCGGTTTTGCCAATCCAGCGGCGGCTCTGGCCTATGACTATCAGTCGCCGCTGCGCTTTGTTCCCAGCCGGTTTTCTGTGACCGAAGTGGCAGGGCAGGGTGGTGCGCATCCGCAGCCGACGGGCTATGTCGCGGCCGCGCAGGAAAGCTCGCTGGCTGGGCTTAGCAGCTTGCTGGGGGCGTACGCCGAAGCCTATGCGTTGACGGATACCAGCAACAGCAGCGTGGGCGGATCGTCGACGGTGCTGCCGGCCTTCGATGGCGATCCCTTCGCCAAGGACAACGGCATGGCCGATGGCGAATCGACCCTGCACGATCGCAGCTTGGCGGTCCTGAAGGTCACGCTGATGAACGTCGATCGCTTGCACTTTGACAGCGCCAGCGCATCGCTAAGCGACACCGCGACGATCGGTGCCGGGGGCAGCGTGACGCGCAGTCGGCGCAGCACCACCACCGATGCCGCGCACGTCATCAGCGCGCTGCGTACCTGCTATCGGGCACTGACCGCGCAGCTAACGCTGTACAGCGATGCAACGCCCGACACGCTGGTGACCACGACCGCGCTGGACGGCACGTCCCTGCGTGGAGTGCCCGGCGGTGTGGCGCTGGCGACGCGCATCCAGCAGTTGATCAAAGCGCAGGCCGACGTGTTGGCCATGCGCTTGGTCGATGCAAACGGTGTGGCCACCAACTCGTATGACTTCGCCAGCGGACAGAGCGACAGCCAGCCCCTGCGCATCGAATCGCAGGCCGCTGCCATCGTTGGTCTATTGGATGCGTATCTGGCGACGGGGCAGGCCACCTATCGTGATCGCGCGATCGCCGCCTACGATGTGCTGGACAGCCGCTTTTACCTGCCGGCTTTGGCTACCTATCGCACCAGCGATGGCATGGATGACAGCTTCAGTTGGACCCCTGATCGTTTTTCCGCCGTGCAGTCAGCGCTGTCGCGCATGTATGTGCTGGTGGCGGCGCGTCCTGGTGGCGAAGCGCTGCGCACCGCAATCGAAAGTCGCTTGGCTCGCTTGAACAAGCTGATTCTGAACGGCTGGGACGATGCCAACGACAACGGGCAAGTCGACTATCCCGGCGAGTGTCTGAAGCCGCCGACCGGCCTGGCCAGCGGCTTGATGTTGGCCGAACGCGCGCTGACTGGAGAGCTGGGCATCGACCAAGGCTCGCTGACATCCGACCGCGATCGCGACTGCGTGCTGGAAGTCGATGACGCCAAGCGCGCCGCCGTCCTGGGATCGTCGATCACACTGGCAAAGACCAGCCCAAGCAAGTGAGGCCGTCGGCCGACATACGCGCTGCGCTGCGTCTGGGGCTGGCCGTGTCCTTGGCGCTAACGGCGCTGTACACCGCGCTTTTGTGGGCGGCGACGCGCGGGCAGTCTGGCTTTGCCGATGGCTACGACGGGGTGGGCTTTGTCCTTGCAGTGCGCGACTTTGACCTGGCGCGCTTTCAGCCGCACCCGCCGGGCTTTCCGCTGTTCGTTCTGCTGTCGCGCGGTCTGCATGCAGTCGTTCCGTCCTCGCCTTCGCTGGCCGTGGCGCTGGTCGGCGCGCTGATCCTGCCGCTCGGGATCGGCGCGATCGCTGCCGTGGTGTCGGCCTGGGCCGGTCACTTCGCGGCGCTGCTGTTTGCGCTGCTGGCCGGCACCAATGTCCTGGTCTTTGGGTTGGGCGTCGCGACGCTAAGCGACGGAGCCGGCCTGGGCCTGGCGCTGCTTGCGATCAGCGGTGCGATCTGGAGCCTGCAGCGATCGTCGACATGCATCGGACTTGTCGCGGGTCTTCTGTGTGGCGTGGCGCTGGGGGTGCGGCCGCAGTCGCTGGTGATCTTGGGCTTGGCGCTGGGGGCCGCTTGCGGCCTTGCGCGACAGCAGCGCCGACCTGTACAGCGTCCGCTTCTGGCGATGCTCTTGTCGACGACGCTAGCCACCTTCGCGTGGCTGGTGCCGCTGGGCTTTTTGGTGGGACCGCAGCGGCTGATCACGCTGTGCCTTGCGCATGCCCACGGCCACTTCACCGACTTTGGCGGCAGCGTGCTTGGCGCTGGGCACGATCCCGCAGCACGCGCGCGGTCGCTGGTCCACACTGCGTGGACGCTGCTCGCAGGGCTGGGTCCGCTGCTTTGCGCGGTCGCACTGCTTGCCCTTGCTTGGCTTTATCGCGCGCGGCGGTCGCAAGCAGCGAACCGCTATCTACCTAGCGCGCTGGCCGTCGCCGTCAGCATCGCGTATCTGGCCTATGCCTTGGTGGCGACGCGAACCAGCGGTTCTGGGCGACACCTGCTGCCGCTGCCGGTGGGCTTGGCCTTCGCCACGGCGCCGCTTGTCGCTGCCGCCGTGGCGCGCTTTGCTGCACGCACTTTTTTGATCGGCATTGTGCTGTTCATGGCTGCGTGGAATGCGCGCGATGTCTTTGCCTTTCGCCAAAGCCCGGCCCCCGGGGCGCAGCTTGCGTCGTCACTGCCAAGCTGTCACCTACCGGTGTACGGAGCCCGCGCCGCGCGTTACGTCGATCTGATCTGCGGCAGCGGATCCGCGCAGCCCGCCGTGTATCTGGGCGAGGTGCTCAGCGATCTTGAGCGCCGATCCAATCCACCGCACGAGGTGCTGGTGACGTCGGAGGTGCTGGCGTCCCCCGCATCGCAGGCTCGCTTGCGTACGTTGGGACGCTACTGCATCAACGCAGATGTTCCCGCCATCCTACGCTTCGACGCTGGATCAATTCCTTCGCACCATCTTGGCCCTGCTGCCATCGGCTTGGGCTGTGTTGAACTTCTTGCCTATCGGGTGTTGCCGTGATGCTTCGTGCACCCTCTCACTGTCTGTTCCACTGGCTGGGCTGGACGGATTGCGCGCGTCGCGCTGCCGCCCAGCGGATCGTTCTGTTCGTGGTGGCTGGACTGGCTGCCGCCTGTGGGTCGGAACGCAGCGGCCCACCGCCCGTTCAAGATTCCTCGCCAGAGCCAGCTGGACTTATCGTTCGCATCAGCCGCGGCCAGTCGTTTGCGGCGAGCTGCGTCTTGGTCGAACGCAACGCCACCGTCGAGTGGCGCAACCTAACGCCGCACGTCGGGCTGGGCGTGCTGAGCCTGCGCGAGCCGTTTGAGCTGTCCTCGCCCGCCCTGTTGGCCCCCTACAACTGGGTGCCACCGGAAGCCAGCGAAGAGTGCGCGCGACGAGTCGGCGGCACCTGCCAAGAAGCAGCGCCCTATTCGTTTTGGCGTCACACCTTCCGGGAGCTGGGCGTGTTTGACTACCGCGACACCAGCGGATCGACCGCCACCGCGAACAGTGCATATGGCTATGGCCTGCCCGCGGGAACGACGACCAGCAGCACCGTGGTGACCGGCACCGTCTGCGTTCGCAGCGGCCTGTCCGGCACCGAGTGCGCGCAGGTCTGTTGCACGCAACAAAGCGACTGCGCCGAGGGCATCGCCTGCATCGGCGGTCGCTGTGGGGGGACATCGTGATGTGGAAAACGACCGCGAATGAATGGCAGGGTGCGCTGAAAATCCGACGGCGGGCTCGATCGATACGTCGTACTCCGGGTCGGGGTACAGCCGCGCTGCGCGCGCTTCATCGCATCTCTTTTGGGGCCTGGCTGCTGTGCGGCGCGCTGCTGCTGGCCTGTGGATCGCCGTCGCAGCCAGCGCCGCGCTATGCGCCTCGGCAGTCGCAGTCGCTGGCCTTGTCGGCTGATGGAGCCGTGCTGGCCGTGGTGAATCCCGATGCCGATTCGCTGTCGATCATCGACACCGCCGATCGGCGCCTGCGCCGCGAGATCGC
>JAYRFD010000438.1:0-4682 GCA_041908565.1 Polyangia bacterium
CGATCGCCCTCCTCCTCCCGAACGCTCGACGTTTTCCGCGGGGGTGGGCGGCCTGTGGTGGGCGGGGTCGAGAGGAAGGCTGGCGGGTTTTCGGGCAGACGGGGGGCTGTGGGGATTCGGAATCAAGGCGGGCGAGGCCGTGTTAATGTGGGCGCCCTGCAATGTCTACCGCCTCTGAAAATTCTCCCAGCGCGACGACGCCCAGCCGGCCTGGGCAAGCGCAGATTCGTAACTTTTCGATCATCGCGCACATCGACCACGGCAAGTCGACCCTGGCCGACCGGCTGATGGAACAGACGGGCGCCCTGTCCGACCGCGAAAAACAGGACCAGTTCCTGGACAAGATGGAGCTCGAGCGCGAGCGCGGCATCACCATCAAGGCCCAGACGGTACGCCTGCGCTACCAAGCCAAAGACGGCCAGCGCTACCAGTTCAACCTGATCGACACGCCGGGCCACGTCGACTTCCACTATGAAGTCAGCCGCAGCCTGGCGGCGTGTGAAGGGGCCCTGCTGGTCGTCGACGCATCCCAGGGTGTGCAGGCCCAGACGCTGGCCAATGTCTACGTCGCGCTGGACCACAACCTGGAAATCGTCCCGGTCCTAAACAAGATCGACCTGCCGACCGCCGACCCCGAACGCATCCGCAAGCAGATTGAAGAGGTCATCGGCATCGATGCTTCGGGCGCAATTCCGGTGTCGGCCAAGGACGGGCGCGGTGTTCCGGACCTGCTGGAAGCCATCGTTGCCAACGTCCCCCCGCCTCTTGGCGACGCCAACGCGCCGCTGCAGGCCCTGGTCTTCGACAGTTGGTACGACAACTACCGTGGCGTCGTCACCCAGGTCCGCATCAAGTCGGGCACGCTGCGGGTCGGCGACAAGATCCTTTTGATGGCCACCGGCAAGACCTACGAAGTGCTGGGCCTGGGCTGCTTCAACCCCCACCCCGTCGAGGTCAAAGAGCTTGCCTGCGGCG
The DNA here is from genome assembly GCA_041908565.1 of Polyangia bacterium. GTDB lineage: Bacteria > Myxococcota_A > Polyangia > Palsa-1104 > JAEUJZ01 > JAEUJZ01. The sequence goes on from JAYRFD010000438.1 coordinate 976, forward strand.
AGGTCGGCTTCGTCATCGCCAACATCAAGACCGTCGCCGATACCAAGATCGGCGACACCATGACGCACGTCGATCGCCCCGCCAAAGAGCCGCTTTCCGGCTTCAAGGTGGTAAAGCCGATGGTCTTCGCCGGCATCTTCCCGACGGACAACGCCCGCTATGGCGAGCTTCGGGAAGCGCTGGAAAAGCTGAACCTGAACGACGCGTCCTTCACGTGGGAACCCGAGACCTCGCTGGCCTTGGGCTTCGGCTTCAGTGTGGGCTTCCTGGGCATTCTGAACATGGAGATCGTGCAAGAGCGCCTGGATCGTGAGTACAACCTGGACCTGATCACGACGGCCCCGACGGTGGAATACCGCGCCGTGCTAAGCGACGGAACCATCCAGACGGTCGACAACCCTGCCGCCCTGCCCGACGAAGGCAAGCTGAAGGCGATCGAAGAACCGATCATTATGGCGACGGTCTTCACGCCCGCGGAATACGTCGGGAACTTGATCTCGCTGTGCCAGGAACGCCGCGGCATCCAGCGCAGCATCACCTACCAGACGGGCGACCGCGTGGTCCTGAAGTACGAGCTTCCCTTGGCCGAGGTGGTGTTCGGCTTCTACGACAAGCTGAAGTCGGTGTCGCGCGGCTATGCCTCGCTGGATTACGAGCTATTGGAATACCGCGCCGCCGACCTGATCCGCCTGGACCTGATGGTCAACGGCGACCGCGTCGACGCCCTGTCGGTGATCTGCCACCGCGAGCGCTCTTTTTTCCGTGGGCGCGACTTGTGCGTCAAGATGAAGGAACTGATCCCCCCGCAGCAGTTCGAAGTGGCCGTCCAGGGCGCCATCGGCAACCGCGTCATCGCCCGCACCACCGTCAAGGCCCTGCGCAAGAACGTCACGGCCAAGTGCTACGGCGGCGACATCACGCGCAAACGAAAGCTGCTGGAACGGCAAAAGGAAGGCAAGAAGCGGATGAAGCAGGTCGGCAATGTCGAAATCCCCCAGGAAGCATTCCTGGCGGTCCTAAAGGTCGAATAGCGCATGTCCGAATCCACGCCGCCAAAGACCGATCGTTCAGGCGATGCGACCGAGGCTTCCGCTTCGTCGCCATCGGCCGCATCGGGCTACAACGCCAACTTCCCGGACCGTCGTCCACCACCGGCTCTGCGGCTGTTCATTGAACACCTGTGGATCCTGGGGGCTCCGCTGTTCCTGGCGATCTTCTTGGCGGTGGTCGCGGCCACCAACCACATCGACCTGTCCCGCTTGCCGTCGCCGCGCGCGCTGCAGGCTCTGGGGGCGCTGGGCATCCTGATGGCCTTGGGCGCTGGGCCGTACTACCTGTTTCGCATGCAGATCGACTGGGCCCGCCACGATCTGCTGCTGTACCGCGAAGCCCAGGCCGCGCTGCGCGATGCTCGGCGTCGCATGAAAAGCAGCCGCGCCACCGGAGCCGCCCGCACCGCCGTCGAAGCCGCCATCGCGGCCATGGAAAAGGCCATCGCCAGCGAGCCGCCCAGCCGCGTGCACGCCTGCCTGGACGAGCTAGACGCAGCACTGAACACGCACCTGCCGACGGGAAAAAAGGGCGCGACGCGCGAATACACCGAGTCGATCGGCGTCGCCGTGCTGATCGCTCTGTTCCTGCGCGCCTTTCTGGTCGAGGCCTTCAAGATTCCCTCGGGATCGATGATCCCCACGCTGCAGGTCGGCGACCACATCTTCGTCAGCAAGTTCCTGTACGGCGTGCGCATCCCGTGGACCAACGTCAAGCTGTTCAAGCACACGCGCGAGCCGCGTCGTGGCGAGATCATCGTCTTTGTCTACCCGCAGGATCCCGAAAAGGACTTCATCAAGCGCATCGTCGCCATCCCGGGCGACACCGTGCAGGTGTGCGGCGGCCAGGTGCTGATCAACAACCAGCCGCTGCGCCGCGAAGAGCAGCCCGGATCCTGCGAGTACGACGACTTCGACGAGGATCGACCGATGGGAAGCTGGCGCCGCGTCCCGTGTTCGTCGTATCGCGAGTGGAACGGCAGCGAGACCTATCAGACCGTGCACAACCAAGGCGGCGGCGCTGCGACGCAAAGCTGCGGCCCGGCCACCACCATCCCAGCCGAGCACGTCTTTGTCATGGGCGACAACCGCGACAACAGCCACGACAGCCGCTTCTGGGGACCCGTGCACTACGACCTGATCAAAGGAAAGGCGTGGTTCATCTGGTGGTCGGCGGGTGAAAAGACCAGCGTCCGCCTGAACCGGATGTTCGATCGCATTCATCGTTAGTCGTGAATCGTTAGTCGTTAGCTGGGCCAACCGCGGGGCAGACGCCAACCGGCTCGATCAAGACCCCGCACTGTTCGTGTGACCGACGGATGAGCAAGGCAGCAGAAAAAGGCAAAGGCGGCGTGAAGGTGCTGGCGCGCAACAAGAAGGCGCGCCACGAGTACTTCATTGAAGAGACCATCGAGGCCGGCATGGTGCTGATGGGATCGGAAGTGAAGTCGCTGCGGGCCAGCCGGTGTGAGGTTGGCGATGCCTACGCCTCCGTCGAAAACGGCGAAGCGTTTCTGCAAGACATGCAGATCAGCGAATACACCTTTGCCAACCGCTTCGGACACGCGCCCAAAAGGCCGCGCAAGCTGCTTCTGCACAAGGCCGAGATCGAGCGCCTGGCCGACGCGGTGAAGCGCGCCGGCATGACCGTGGTGCCGCTGGAGGTCTACTTGAAGGACGGCAAGATCAAGGTCCTTCTGGGCATCGCCAAGGGCAAGAAGCACTTCGATAAGCGCGAAGACGAACGCGAACGGACCGCCAAGGCGGAAGTCGCGCGCATCAAGAAGTAAGACCGCTCGTCGGTGCGGCGTCCCCAGCGACGGGGGGCTCCGTGATACGATCGCGGTCGGGGGATCGCGCGGATGGACAGCAAGCATCCGACGGTGGCGGGCGTGGACTTGGCCGCCGTCTACAACCATGTCGAGTGGTTCATCGAGCGTCGCTTCGGCGTGCCGGTGACCATGGCGCAGGTGGTGGTTCCCAACACCGGGGACTTCGATGGGTCGCAGATTCAGATCCATCACGACCAGGATGTCGAACAGGCGCTGTTCATCCTGATTCACCTGTTCGGTCATACGGTGCAGTGGAACCTGTCGGATGAGCTTCGGCAGCTTGGTCTGCAGACACAACCCGGCAAGACCGACGACGAGCTCTTGCGCATCCGCGACTATGAGTGCGACGCGACGCGCTACAGCCTGAGCCTTTTGCACCAAGCCGGGGTCACCGACCTGGATCGCTGGGTGTCCGACTGGTGGTACGCCGACTGGCGCTACCTGGAACACTTCTATCGCACGGCCCACAAGCTAGATGTCCGCAGCCTGCTGTGGCCCGGTCACGGCGCGCTGCTGCAGCCACTTTCGATCCCGCACTTCCAGCCGCAGCGCTTCGTGTCGCGCTGGAGCTTTTAGGCCGTCGGTCTTACGCCAAGCTGTGCCGACCGCTGCCGAATCCAGCGCCGCTGCCGACCGGTGCCTGATGCCAGTCGGTGCGTGATAGAACGATCGGCATGGACCTACCCGATCCGCCGCCGCCTCTGTTTCTGAGCACGCAGGAAGGCTACGACCGCTGGTCTGCGCTGTACGACGGCGAAGGCAACCCGCTTCTGCCCCTGGAAGAACCACAGGTGACGGCGGCCCTGGGCGATCTGCGCGATGTGTC
>JAYRFD010000439.1:0-9765 GCA_041908565.1 Polyangia bacterium
ACTCGCCGCGACCCCAGTATTCGAAGTGCCAGCGCTCGGACGGCACGGTGCGCAGGAAGCCGAAGTCTTCGGCGTGCCGCTTCAGCCACTTGCGCACCTGCGGCGACCGCGTCTCCAGATCCAGGGCGTGTCCGCTTTGGTGATTGGATCGCCCGGGGCGTGAAGCCAAGGGCCCACGTCCGCGCCGATACAGGTCAAACAGGACGGCCTGTTCGTGCTGGGAACGAAAGCCGCTGGTCACCTGAAGCTCGACGCCGTCTCGACGGGCGGCGGCGGCCATGCGCCAGAACGCCAGGGCCGTACGCACTTCCGCGCGGGCGTGACCGCCCACAGGCACGATGGCCAGTGGCTCTGGGCGTTCATGCGCCATGCCCAGAATGGGCTCGGCTTCGACGCCGCGTTCGGCATGGATGCGGGCGGCCAGGGTGGTTGCGTCGATCCAGCGAAGGTGGCCACGCGGTTCGGGATGAGGGGAACCGGCAAGCCCCTGGCTGGCCGGCACTGCAGACGACTGCAGCGACAACACGGCACACAGAAGTGTAATTGAGCCAACCATTGCTCAGAGAGCATAGCGAGGTCAGCCGCTCAATAGAATCCAAAAATTTGACAATTTTCGCAGCTTTAGGAGCCCTGCCGCGGGGCCTGCAAACCCCGCGCTGCGCCGTCTAAACCGTCAGCTTGGCCGCGCCCGAGGAGACCACGAATTCGGGATCGACGGCGACGTTGACGCAGCTGACTTCGGGGTGATCGATGGCTTTTTGCAGCGTCGGCAGCAAGGCATCGGGGTCTTCGACGTGAAAGCCAACGCCCCCGAAGGCTTCCACGACGCGGTCATAGCGGACCGGGGCCAGCTTGGTCGCTGGCGATCGCTCGGTGCCAAACAGCATGACCTGCGGACCGCGGATCTGGCCCCAGGCCGCGTCGTTGCCGACCACCACCGTGACCTTCATGCCGAAGCGCACGCAGGTCTCGAAGTCAAAGCCGTTCAGGCCGAAGCTGCCGTCGCCCGACAGCACGACGACGCGCTTCTGGTTGTTGCGATCCAAAGCCTTGGCCGCGATGGCAAACGGCGCGCCGACGCCCAAGCAGCCCAGCGGCCCCGGATCCATCCACTGCCCGGGACGACGCAGCGGCAGCACCTTGCTGCCCAAGCCCACCACGTCGCCGCCGTCGCCGATCAGGATGGCATCGTCGGCAATCGCGCCTCGACCATGCTTGGGAGCCCCCAGCGCCTGCGCCAAGGCCGACGACAGCTGGTAGTGGTTGATCGGTCGGCCCCGCGCCGCCAGATGCGCCTCGATCTGCGCATGGCCTTTGGCCTCTTCGCCGGCCAGCTCAGAAAGCCAGGACTTCAGCCGGTCGCGCAGCCCCGCTCCCGCTTGACCGGACAGCGCATCCGCCAGCTGGGCAAGCACCAGATCGGCGCTGCCCGCGATGCAGACATCGGCGCTGCGGTTTTTGTTGAACTGCGTCGGATCGCGATCGATCTGGATGATCGTCGCCTTGGGGTTGATGCCGGCCCCAAAGCCGATGCGAAAATCGAGCGGCGTGCCGATCAAGACGACCAGATCGGTGCCGCGCAGCGCGCGCTTGCGAGCATGGTTCAGCGCCTGCGGATGATCGGCGGGCAGCGTGCCGCGCCCCATGCCGTTCATCACCACCGGGATGTGCGTCGTCTGACACAGGCGATGAAGCGCGTCGTGCGCCCCTTCCCAGTACACCTGCGATCCGGCAAAGACGACGGGGTGCTCGGCCTTTTCCAAAAGCTCGACGGCGCGGGCGATGCTGTGCGGATCGGCCTGCGTGCGCGGCCAGTGCGGCAGCGGCGGTGGCACCACCAGTTCGTTGAGATCGACCTGCGCCATCAGGATGTCAAACGGCAGCTCTAAGAACACTGGCCCCGGCGTGCCGGCCATCGACATGCGCAGCGCGGTCTGGATCATCTCGCGCAGGCGTCGCGGATCGGTGCAGGTCGCCGACCACTTGGTGATCGATCGCAGGACCGGCAGCTGTTCCATCTCTTGCAGGGCGCCTCGCCCAACGGATCGGACCTCGGCCGCGCCGCCCAGCAGCACCAGCGGAGACTGCGCTTGAAAAGCATTGGCGACACCAGTGACGGCGTCGGTGACACCCGGACCCGCAGTCACCAAAGCCACGCCGGGACCGCGCGTCAAGCGAGCGTATCCGTCGCCCGCATGGGCCGCCGCCTGTTCGTGCCGCGTGTCGATCATGCGGAGGCCGTAACGCAGGCAGCCGTCGTAGATCGGCGCGATATGTCCGCCACACAGTGTGAACAGATCGCGCACTCCCGCGCGGTAAAGCTCTTCCGCAACCAGATGACCACCGATAGAAAACGCCATGGCTGCCGACGCTATCAGCAGCCAGCCAACGCGGTCAACAGAGTCCGCCGCGATCGGCAGAGTCGCCGCGATCGGCAATCGCAGAAGCCATCGCGCGCGTCCCCGCGAAAAAGACACGCGATCGACGCTGCGCCGGTCGCTTTACGACGCACGACAGGCCGTCCATCAAGTCGACCGAAGAAGTTGATCGAGCAAGTCGACCGAACAAGTTGATCGAACAAGTTGATCGAACAAGTTGATCGAAGAAGTTGATCGAGCAAGTTGATCGAGCAAGTCGATCAATCGGATGCTGACGCGCTTAGTCCGCAGGCTGGGTCTGATCCCAGACTTCCAGCTGCCCCCAGAAGCCGTTCAGATCGACGGGCCGCGCCGTCCGCAGGGTCAGGCCCAGCTCGCGCCCGCGGGCCAGGCTTAAGTTGGGCTGGGGCGAGATCCACACCAGCCGTCCACCGACGGGAAGGATGTCCGCAACATGGGTCAGAAAGCGGCTCAAGAAGTCGGCCAAGTGGCCGGGTCGCGTGCGCCGTCCCATCGGCGGATTGGTCAGGATGCGGCTGACGCGGGCGGGTGGATCGGCCAGCGCGTCACCGGTGCGCAGCAACACCTGCGTGGCCGGCAGCCCAGCCGCTTGGATGTTTTCGCGAGCCACGGCGATCGCTTCGTCGTCGAGATCCGTGCCGCAAAGACGCGGTCCACGACCCAGCAGCGCCACTTCGATCAGCTCACTTCCCGAGCCCACAAACGGATCCCACACGACATCCTGCGGTCCAGCGGCCAGCAAGCGCGCCATGGCTGCGGCAAGCGGTGGATGCGACGCGGCGGGCACGTCTCTTCGACGGTAGGCAAAGCGCGGATCGCTGGCCTGCAGCGCGCGCGGCACCAGATCGACTTGCAGATCGCGGGCGTTACTGCCGGTGACTTCCACCTGCCATGGGCTGGCAATCGGATCGTTGTGCAGCGACGGAGCAAGGCGCTGCACGGCCTGCGCAATGCGCTCGGGCAGCGGGCGTAGGCTGGCGGTGCCCGGACTTGCAGATCGGACGCCCTGCGGTGACTGCTGTCGCGCTGACTGCAGGCTCAGACGGTAACGCGGGACGCCCAGGCTCAGACGGGAAAGCAGGGCCTGACCGATTGGCGACGCGATGGCCGCAGCGATCGGAGCGATCGGATCGTCAAGCTGCGCATCGGACTGCGATCTGCTTGGCGCCAGACGAGGGGTCGGAAGAAGAAAGCTCAGGCTGGAATACAGCCGCGCGCGCTGCCAGTGCGAAAGGGGCTGGGTCGTCTGCAGCACCAGCCGCGCCAGCTGGCCCGAGGTCTGCGGCGAATAGCTGCGCAGCACGTCCGCAGGATCTTCCGCAGCGACGATCTGCGCCTGCTGCAGCAGGCCGCGCTCGCGAAGCTCGGTGCGCAGGAACGGCAGCAAGCCGGCCCGACAGTGCAGCACCAGCTGAGTATCGGCGGGCAGCGGCGCATCCACATCAATCGCCGGAGCGCCGACCACGACCTCGCGACGCAGCGCATCGCGCTGACAACGAGTTAAGGCCGTCGCGATCGCCGTCGCCACCACCGGCGGATACGGGCGCGCCTGCAGTGTCTGCAGGACCTGACGTGCAGCGGCAATCGTCTGTTCGTCGACGGCGTCTGCTTCATGCGGAGGCGGCAGCGGCAGCTTGCCCAGCGCTTCCACCCACGCGCGAACATCGGCGGGCACGGCGGTCTGACAGGTCTGCAGGCGATTCACCAGGGCCTGCCGCAGCTGCGTCACTTGCGTCGGCGACAGCTTGGCCGCGGACCGTCCCAGCGCAATCACCACCTGCCGTGCCGCCAGCCCATCGGGATCTTCGATCAGGGGCAGCACCGACGAAAAAGCAGCCTGGTCTGCGCCCCCCGGCAGCACGACCCAGCGCGCCAGCTGCGCACACAGCTGACGTCGCGCCAGCCCCTGCACCTGCGGCAGTCGAGCCAGCCCGCGGGCCAGCGCCACGTCGGACACACGATCCAGCGCCCCCACGATCACGCGGATGGTCTCTTCATGCCGTTTGTCATCTGGACAATCGGCGCTGACCGCCACCGCGCGCAGAAACAGATCCAAAAGCGCGTCGGTATCGCTGCGCTTGGGCGTGTACCCCTTTTGCTGGGCCAAGATAAAAAGGGGATGTTTTTCGTCAGAGACCGCGGTTGGATCGTTCACGTCAGCACCGGCGCGTGGGCGCGCGAAGGGCGGCAGTATAGGCCGCACGCGTCTGGGTTGATACACTCGCGAGCATGCGCTTGTTCCGACTGTCCGGCCTGGGCCGCGTGCTCTTGGTTTCGCTGCTGTGCACAGGACCTTGTCTTGAGCATCGCCTTGCCCACGCCAACCCGGGCGCAGCCGCCGCAGCGCGTCCCCCGACGCTGAGCCAAGCGCGTGTCACCGCGCAAAAAGCGCGAAGGGCCCTGGTCGTGTTGTTTGGCGCCAAGTGGTGCGAGCCGTGCAAAGAGTTCGATCGCAAGGTGCTGCCGCAGCCCGCCGTGCAGCGGGCGCTGGGCACCGTCACCTTCGTGCACTACGACGGCGAGGTCGAGCCAGGACGCGAGGCCGCGCGCGAGCTGAAGATCCTCGGCTATCCAACGATGGTGGCCTTGGCGCAAGACGGACGAGAGATCGATCGACTGCAGGGCTTTCAACCCGCGCGTGACTTCATCGACTGGCTGGCCAAGGTCGGTGTCGATTCCGAAAGCGAAGAGGCCCTTCAGGCCCGCATCCAAAAAAGCCAGCAGGGCACGGTCGCCGATGCCGAGGCATATCTGGTGCTGGCCCGACGGCAAGCCAAGCGCGGGCAAGACGAACAGGCCGAAGCCAACTTCGATCGAGCCCGCAACGCCGCACAAGCCAGCAAAGACGGCAAGGGCACCGACATCGCAGCGCGGGCCGACTTCGAGCTACGCGTGCTGAAGCTGCGACGGATGCTGCGCGAAGCGCCGCGGCGCGAGATGGCCGAGCACCTGCTGGCCTTCCCCCAGGGCGAGACCGCAGCCGCTGCGTTTCACGAGCTGGCTCGCCGGGGTCCCGTCGACGATCTGGGCAAGCGGGCGCTTTTGCGCTATGTCGAGACGCGCTTGGGCAGCCAAGATCCCAAGGATCTGGAAGCGCTGAACTTCGCGGTCTATGAGTGCCTGCGCGCCGCGGCGTATGACGCGGCCGAAAAGGCGGCCCGTCGCTTGGTTGATCTCGACGGCAACAGCCCGTTTTACTTGGATACTCTGGCTGAGGTCATGCACCTGCGCGGTGAGCGCGCACAGGCCCTTGTGCTATCGCAGCGCGCCCTGGCCAGCCTGGAAAAAGAAGGCGCCAGCAAGGGCGGCGGATCGACGACTGGATCGCCCGCGGTGCGCGACACCAAAGCGCTGCGGGCCGTGCTGCTGAAGAACCAGGCTCGCTACACGCGCGGCGCGCGCGAGCTTCCGGCCGAGCTCTTGGCGGAAGAAGAAGAGCTGTCGCCCTGGGAACGCTCTGCGTCGGGGAACTGAGCCACTCGGCCCAGCGAAGGCAGCGACGAGGCCAAGCGAGCCGGGGGTTCAAGCGAGCCGTGTGGCCACACATCGCGATCAAGCGGGCGGCGCCGCAGCGCCTGCTGCCACAGCCGCCACAGCCACGAGCGCACGACCACAAACAGCACGGGATAGATCGCAGTGTGCAAGCGGATGCCGGATCGCCACGCCGGGCCATAGATCGGTCGGACGGGCACGTCTTCCACGCGCGCGCCGACGACGGCAAGGCGCGCCAACAGATCGTTGGGATAGCCATAGCGCGGATACAGCGCATCCAGATCGATGCGGCGCAGGATGACCTGTGTCGCGGCCGTGAAGCCACACTGCGAATCGAACAGGTGGAAATAGCCGGAAGCAAAGCGGCTTAGCCACGACAAAAGCAGGTTGCCGACGCGTCGCAGCGGCGGCATGGCCGATCGCAGATCAGCATGGGCAAAGCGGTTCCCTTTGCTGTAATCGGCCCGCCCCGCGACGATGGGCGAAAGCAGCGCCGGCAGGTCGGTCGGATCCATCTGGCCGTCGCCAGCCATCACCACAGCGACGTCGCAGCCACGCTTGAGCGCCAAGCGATAGCCGGTGGCGATGGCGGCTCCGACTCCGCGGTTGCGATCGTGACGCACAAGGCTTAGGCCGGCCCGTTCGTTGGCTGGCACGGCCTGGCTGGTGCCATCATGACTGGCGTCGTCGACGACAATGATCTCGTCGACGTAGGCGGGAATGCCACGCAGCGTGTCGGCGATGCGATCGGCCTCGTTGTAGGCCGGGACCACCACCGCTAGGCGCAGCCCGTGATACACGGTGCCTCCTTGCTGGCGGCAGGGACCGTCGTCGGTGCGACAAAGCCGCGCGCGATTTGAAAGCGCGGCAGTGCACCACTTGCGACCGTCCGATCGGCATCGCCCGCCGCGGCCACCGGCTGCACGATGGCGACCAGCGATCCCCGTGGATCCAGCACCGCCACGACGGCCGTTCCATCGCGCGCCGCAGCTGATGGCAGCAGCGCGGCCAGCCGCGGAGCAAGCTCGCGCAGGACGGTCGGCTGACCGCAGCGCACGCGGGTCGCTTCGGACTCGCTGAGCCGAAGCTGTGGCAGGTGCGCAACGGCCGACACCAGATCGTGACGAGTGGCCAGCGCTGCTTGGTCGGGTGGGACCGCCCCGCTGGCATCAAAAGGACCGACGCGCAGCCGCCGCAGCGACGACAGGTGCGCGCCAACGCCCAGCGCATCGCCCAGATCGCGAGCCAGCGAACGAATGTACGTTCCCTTGCCGCAGCGCACGCGAAAGTGCACCTCGGGCCAGGTTCCCGGCGGATCGTGTTCCGACAAAAGGCGCACATCTTCGACGGTGATGGCGTCGATGCGAACGATGCGCGTCTTACCGGCAATCGCCGCTTCGATCTCGGCCGCGGGATCGTTCACAGAAGGATCTTCCGTCGATGAAAGCGCATCGCTGGGCACGTCGAGCGCGGCCGCGGCGCCTTTTTCTCGCGCCTTGCGTGCCTGCGCATACAGCCGCTTTCCGTCGAGCTTCAGCGCCGAAAAGCGCGGCGGACGCTGCAGCACTTCGCCCTGAAAGCGAGCCAACACCGCGCGAATATCGGCTTCCTTCAGCCGCAACAGATCGTCCCGCGAGGCCTGCGACAGCACCTGTGCCTTGGGGTCGGCGTCGTCGGTGTCGGTGGCAACTCCCAGGCGCGCGGTGGCCAGGTATTCCTTGTCCGCGTCCATCAAGTACGGGACCAGCTTGGTCATCTCGCCCAAGCACAGCAAAAGGACGCCTGTGGCCAGCGGATCCAGCGTGCCGGCGTGACCGATGCGCCGCTCTTTCAGCAGACGACGCACGTTCGCGACGACATCAAACGAGGTCAAGCCCAGCGGCTTGTCGATTACGAGCAGAGCATCCATGTGCGAATTGGGGCGCGTACGGCGCCACCTACGTCTTGGCGCCAGGGCGCGTAGGGTGGGAAAGAAAAAGCCGTCGTCTAGTCGGTGAATAGCAGCTTTAGAACGGCGTAGGTCACCGCCAGAACCAACAGCATGACCAGCGAGATCCACTCAAACGGCAGGCGATCGGCCAGGCGTTTTTGACCAAAGAAGCGCCCCTGCGATCGACGGTGAATCAGGGCCGGCACGGCTTTGGCCAAGTCGCGCGGCGGCGACACACTGGACAGCCCAGACAAAAGCGCCCGCGAGGCCTGTTCTTCTGATCCGTCGTCGGCAGGCTCGGCATCCGCGACATCGCTGCCCAGCGTCGCAGGATCAGCGGGCGATGGACCGACAGGCTCTGGCCGTTCCCCGGCGCGGTTCTCGGGTGCGCTTGGTTCTGCGGTGGCAGAGGGCGTTTTTTCTGGCTGGCTCAACGTCGTTCTCCCCATGCCGGCGACGGCGGTCGGCGCGGCGGGTCTATTTCGTGTGCTTGGCGATCTCGGCCTTCAGGAACAGGCGGGCGCGATGCAGGCGCGACTTGACGGTGCCTTCCGGAAGGCCGGTGATCTCGACGATCTCTTCGTATGACAGCGATTCGACATCGCGCAGCAAAAGCAGGGTCCGGTGTTCTTCATCTAGCTGCGAGATCGCGCGCTGCACGATGCTTTCAAGCTGCGCACCGGCCAGCGCCTCGTCGGGACGCGCATCGGCTTGCCCCAGCGTGCTGTGGCTGGTCTTGCCACCGCCCTCTTGCGCATCGCGGAACATCGCGCGCTCGGCCGCTTCGTCCAGGTCGGTCTTGGCCTTGTGCGCCCGTCGCCGCAGGTACTTGATGCGGTTCTTGCTGTGGTTGACGGCGATGCGATACAGCCACGTCCCCAGGCGAGAGTCCCCGCGGAAGCTGTCGATCGACTTGAACAGCGTGACGAACACTTCCTGCGCCACGTCCTGCGCTTCTTCCCGACTGCCCAGCATGCGATACAAAAGGCCGAAGATCTTGTCTTGGTAGGTGCGCAGACACTCGACGAAGGCGCGCTCGTCCCGCTGTTGCAGGCGGCGGACTAGCTCTTCCTCGCGTCGGTCGTCCATTCGCTGGTCCCAGGTGGTATCGCTTCGTAGAGTCGTGGCTCGGGTTGTCGAGGGTCCGTCGGGCGGGCCCGATCAGTTCTTTAGGATTCGCAGGCCCAGCAGAAGGACCGTCTCGGCCCCGGCGTTGACGGCCTGACGCATGACAAAGTCGATGCCCAGGCCGCGATCCTGGCTGAAGTATCCGACGCCGCCGCTTATGTGATGGGCGGAAAGCAGGCTCTCGAACTGGTAACCCAGACGAACCGGAATGCGGCTGGCGATGGCGTATTCAACGCCGCCCCCCAGGCGGTACGAAAGCTCGGGCTCGGTGGCTACGCAAAGGCTGTCGGCAAGCATCGGATTTCCCGCCGCAAGTTGGCTGGGTTGCGCCTGTTGCGAGCAGCGCTGGGCGCCGACAAAGTCTATCACGGCGTCGAAGGCCAGGGTCAGCCGCTCGCCATAGCGGTACGCCAAGCCCATGCCCAAGCGCGACGAAAGCTCGGCGCCGTGGCCCCACAGGTTGTGGCCGACCACGCCCAGGTATAGCTCGTCGATGACGCGCAAGGTCGCGCCCAGATCAAAGGTGACGACGTGATTGATGCTGCCCAGATCGACGATGTGATCGCCGTCGATCTGCGGGCTCTGGTACGAAAAGTCGGTGGGCAGGTGGCCCGGGGTTGGCGTCGAACGCAGCGTGTAATAGCCGTACTTCAGCGTCCCGCCCAAAGCGAAGCGCGAAAACAGCGGGATGGCGACGGTGGTGCCGGCCTCGCTGCCGGTGCGAACAATGCTGGCTCCGTCGACCCGAACGACACGCTTCAGCGAACCGCCGTCGGCTGCCGTGTACTCGCCCAGCAGGTACGTGTAGCGCGGCGA
>JAYRFD010000440.1:0-4244 GCA_041908565.1 Polyangia bacterium
CACGATGTGCTCGGCCATGCGAACGGCCGACTGCGACGGCGATGCCATCGAAGACGGCATCGACAACTGCCCTGGCGCCCACAACCCCGACCAGGCCGACCGCGATCTGGACGGCAAGGGCGACCTGTGCGACGCCTGCCCCGACTTGGCCAACCCCGGCTTGGCCATCTGCCCGTCCAGCGTCAAAGACCTGCGCACCCCGGGCAGTCCCAAGCGGGTGTCGGTCGGCACGCCAGTACGCGTCGAACGCCTGCTGATCTTGGGCCTGCGCGCCAAGTCCAGCTTCGGCTTCCATGGCCGCGACCTCGACGGATCCCAGGACTATGCCGGCATCATGGTGTTCTTGGGCGGCAGTGCCCCACCCAGCTCATCGGATGGCATCCCGCTGCGGGTCGGCGACATCGTCACCGTCACCGGCAAGCTGGACCTGTTCAATGCGCAGGATCAGATCAGCTCGGTCAGCGACGTCACCATTACGGGCCACATGAACGAAGCGCCGATGCCCATCGACATCACCACGCGCGATCTGATCCAGGGCGCCAGCAGCCCGTCCGAAAAGTACGAAAACCTGCTGCTGCGCATCAACAACGTCTTCCAGCGTCGCAAGAACACGGCCACCGACGATGACTTCTGGGCAACCGATGAAATGACCGAGACCTGCAGCGCCGCCACTCCGCCCTGCGTCCGCGTCGGCGACTTCCTGCTGGACAACGGCGCCAACAACGGCACGCCCGCCTTCACCGCCAATGCTCCCCTAAAGAGCGTCACCGGCATCATCAGCGGCTTCAACAACACCTATTCCTTGGAACCGCGCGACGCCAACGACATCGTCCTGCCGTAGCGCTGCGGTCCTGTCCCCGGCGCGCAGACCCGCCATCGCACCAGCCCCAGACGCAGAGCCCCCGTTCCAGACGCAGCGACGCACCCGTTCCAGACGCAGCGACGCACCCGTTCCGGACGCAGCAGCGCACCCGTTCCGGACGCAGCAGCGGGCCATCGCCAGACACCGCACCGCGGCGCGTCCCCGCTCCGTGCTTGCTGCGGGGCTGGCTGCAGTAACGGCCAGGGCGAAGGAAGGAAGGACGGGAAGGGCGCGCGGCGGGGCGGCGACAGCTACTCGGCGACGAACTGGCCGTCCTGCAGGGCCAGGCCGTTGCGCTTGCATAGCTCTGTCAAAAGCTGGCGGTGCTCTGCGACGGTCAGGTTGGTATACGCGCGGGTCGCCAACGTGGCTGACCGCACGCTGCACGCCGCCGATCCGATGAAGCGCCAAGCCTTGGTGGCTTCCGCTGGCGTGCCGCGCTGCGTGACCTGCAGCGCCAGATCGATGGACCGCTGACGCTCGCCGCGGACGTAGGCCGCCTGGGCATCTTCCATCAGCTGTTCCGCCGACTTTTCCCCAGACTCAGGAGCGGCTTCACCATCGCTGCCCGGACGGGCCGCCGGACGCGCTGGGGCTGCCGGCTTGGCGGTCGGAGCCGCGGCGGGTGCCGTCGGAGCAGGCGCCGGTGCAGGCTGTGCTGCCGGACGCTGGCCAGTGCCCAGAAGTTCATCCACTTCGTCGCGAGACGCGGTTCGCGGCCCCGCGGGAGCAGCCGGCGCGCTGGGTGTCGCAGGTGGGGCGACGGCAGGCGCAGGAGCCACCACAGCCGTTGGAGCCGCCGGTGCAGGCGCAGTCGACGCTGCCGTGGGCGCGGTCGGAGCCGTCGGGTACGTCGGCGCCGCCGGCTGCGGAGTGCCCACGCTACCAAGCGGACGCCCCACGGGCGCGGCAGGACTGGTGCCCGGCATCGCTTGCGCAGGCACGGCAGCAGCTGGCGCTGCGGGTACGGCTGGCGCAGCCGGGGCAGGGCTTGCGGTGCCCAAGGCCTTGGCAGCCTCGCCAAGTCCCGTCGGTGCAGCCGGCGGAGCGTGTGTCACATCTTCGCCCGTCGCTGAACGAATCGGCGGCACCGGAACCTGCGGCATGGCTGGCCCACGCAGTCCGGCATCCTCGCTGACCGTGGTAGGCGGAGGTCCAAGCGGCTCGACAACCAAAGACGACGCCGGTCCTTGTGGAGACGTGTTCACCGTCGGTATATTCGGCAGTGGACGGGGTCGGTGGCGCTGTTCCCACAGCAAGGTCAGGCCGATGCCCGCCAGGATGGCCAGCGCACCGCCAGCAATCGCCAAGCCCAGGGTCGGACGACGCGTGGGTTCAGGACCCGTGGTCGCAGTACCTTCCGGGATCAAAAGAGGCGGCGCGGCCAGCACCGGCGGCGGGCCAGCCGGCGCAGGGGGACGCGCGGGCGCCGGGATTGCGGCCGGCGTCGGCTGCGCCGGACGGGGCGGCGTCGCCGGAACAACTACCGGCACCGATCCAGGAACGGTCGGAGGGGCAACAGCAGCAGGCGCCTGCGCCGCAGCCGGGACAGGAGGCGGCGCCGCAACGGCTCCCGACGGAATGGGCGGAGCGGGAGCGGCAACGCGACCCGAAGGAACTGGCGGTCGATGCTGCGGCGCTGCATCCGCTGGTGTCGCCGGAGGAGTCGGCGGCGGAGCGGCCGCTTCGACGTTGGTGGCGGACGCCGTGCGCGCCGTCAAGGCTCGCACAAAGTCCATCATGGTTTCGTAGCGGTCTTCGCGACGCTTCGACATCCCGCGCGAAATCGCAGCGACGGTATGGGCTGGCAGATCCGCGGTGCGTGGCAGCGGGCGCGGCGGTTCGTTGACGATCTGACGCAGAAGCTCGTCGGGGTTGCCTTCGTCCCAGGGCAGCTTGCCCGACAGCATGCGGTAGGCGATCACGGCCATCGCCCACTGATCGGCGCGGCCGTCGATAGGGGTCGATGTCTCGCCCAGCGTCTCGGGCGCCATGTAGCACGACACGCCCAGCGACGCATCGCGCGTTCCAGCCGGAGCCATCCGCCGAAAGCGCGCCAAGCCGAAATCCATGACCCGCGTGCTTT
This sequence comes from Polyangia bacterium, assembly GCA_041908565.1. Classification (GTDB taxonomy): domain Bacteria; phylum Myxococcota_A; class Polyangia; order Palsa-1104; family JAEUJZ01; genus JAEUJZ01. The sequence goes on from JAYRFD010000440.1 coordinate 2,949, forward strand.
CGACGACGCGATCGCCCAGATCGTGACGAACCAAGAAGACGTTTTCGGGCTTGATGTTGCGATGCACGATGCCGCTGCGATGAGCGGTGTGCAGCGCGCTGCCGACCTGCTGAATGACTTCCATGGCCTGCGCACCGGGCAGCACTTCCTTGTGCTTCAGGCGCTGCTGCAGGTTTTCTCCCTCAAGCAGATCCATGACGAAGAAGGGGATGCCGTTCTCGTCTCGGTCAAAGTCGGTGATGGGCAGAATATGCGGGTGGCGCAGCGTCGCAATCAGTCGGGCTTCGTCCTGAAAGCGCTGGTACAGGTCGGGGCTGGCCGCCAGCTTGCGATGCAGCACTTTGACGGCGTATAGACCGCCGCTGCGCACATGCCGCGCGACGTAGACGGTACCTACCGTGCCGGCTCCCAAGAAGCGCTCGATGCGGTAGGTCTTGGCCAGGATCTGACCGATGATGTTTTTGTCGCGGTTGTTCATCGACCTAAGTCACAGTCAGGGTTAGCGAGCCACGAGGGTCGATCCAGAAACCGACTGAGTCTTGCTCGGCCAGTCGGAGCTTGGCATCCTCGCAGGCCAACGCCAAGACCAAGGGGAGAACGATGTCATTTCAAGCAGATACATATGCACTCCGTAGACATCGTACATCATCCAGCAGGGGGAGGGAAAGGGAAGCCTCGACGCACCCGTTCGATGCAGCCCCGTCCGTCCGTGCTTCAAGACCGCATGACAAGGCCCGTCGCCCCGTCGGTCGAGCGCTGCTGGCAGTGCTTTTGGGCTGCGTCGTGTCGTTGGCCGGGTTGTCGGAAACGCATGCGGACGCGTTCTGGGCGCACTGGGGCGATGGCAAGGCAGAGCTTGCGGGCTACAAGCTGCGCATCTCTCGCTATGGACAGCCACGAGACGGATCGATGGTCCTGATCTTCGTCACAGAGGACTTCAGCGACAGCGCGCGCGTCAAAGCCGATCCCGGCAAGCACCCAGCCAGCGACGTCTATCCGGTCCTGAAGCTGAACGCGTTGCGTCGCTTCCAGACGGGGATCTATGAATACAGCACCATGACGTCAGTCTTTTTGCGGGCCGATGCATTGGGGGCTCTGCCGGCTGCGGGTCCGTCGGTGGCAGGCCGGCTGCCGGCCCTGTCGAAGCTCAGCTTTTCCAGCCAAGAATGGTGCGGTCACGTCTTCCACCAAGTGCTGCCGCGGCTCGAAGGAGGCGCGCTGCGCTTGCAGTCGCAGAGCCACAGCTACTTCGACGGCGAAGGGGACGATCAGCGCACGCTGGACTGGTCCCACGAG
>JAYRFD010000441.1:0-2107 GCA_041908565.1 Polyangia bacterium
AGCAGCCACGGCGGCGTCAGCAAAAGCAGCATGCCCGGGCCGTAGGGAAAGGCCAGCGGTTCACCGACCGACAGGAAGGCCTGGTAGGGATCGCTGAAGTGGCTGCCGACGAAAAAGTGCAGAAACGGCGCGAACCAGCGCGTCGCGACGTGCGAGCCCAAAAAGATCGCGGCGAAGAGCTTAACCAGCAGGCCGGCCCAAAAGACGCGGCTCTGCAGAAGCAGGCGCAGCTCGCCTCGGGGCTGCTGCAGGTTTAGATCCGACGATGCGCGCGGCGGCGACGCCGACGAGGCGGCCGGCACCGAATGGGCGGGGGCAGCTGCGGCCTGGTGCGCGGGTCCGGGGACCGTTGTGGAGGGCTCTGGATGCTCGGCCACCGTCGGCGGCAAAGCAGCAGAGCGATCCGTCGCTGTCTCGCTGAGATCTGCGGAAGGCATCGTCATGGGCACACGCGCGCCGCTTTCATAGCCGCTCCCCTGGCTTGCGTTCAACTAAGAAAGTGGACGGCGGGAAAGTCGACGCCGGCGTGTCGCTGGCGCTGATTGGCACGCATTGACGACGCAGTCGCGGAAGTGGTAGGCACGGCAGCCAGGCCCTTGATGTCAGTCGCCACCTTGGCACCTTGGAACGGGACCGCAGGTCGATCGCCACCGTCGCTGGGGGCCGGGGCCGTGCGCTTCGGCGGCACGGCGATCGAGCCTGCTTGGCTGAAGCGACGCGGGCTTTGCAGGTGGGCATGACCGAAACGACGACCGCCGACCGCGGGCCGACCCCGACGCTGCGCTGGCACGTCGCATTGTGTCGATCTGCGTCGCGGTCTCCGTCGATGTGGCTGCTGGTCGGCGTGTGGGCCCTGTTCGCGCTCTTGGTCGGCTGCAAGGTGCACGGCGCGTCGTTGGCCATCCTGCCGCAGATGAGCCACCAGACCGTCGCGCCCGGTCGGTCCCCGACCTTCGTCTTTGAGTCGCTGCAGGCCCCGACTTCGCAGGCCCCCGACGTTTCCGGCGCCGATCTGGTCTCGACGCTGCTTGGGCTGCGGCCGCGCTCGATTCGCAGCGATGAGTGGGGGGTTTCATCGCTGTGGGCGCTCAGCCAGTTTGCCCACCAGCCGCGCTTCCCCGTCGTCAACACCAACTTGGGAGTCGGCCAGATCATGCTGACCGGCGCGTACACGCCGGTCCTGCACGTGACGGCGCTGGCTCGGCCTGTGACCTGGGGATACCTGCTTTTGGGGGAAGAGCGCGGCTTTGCCTTCGCCTGGTGGTTTCCCTTCTTCGCCTGCTTCACGACGCTGTACCTGCTGCTGAAAACGCTGCTTGGCCCCGAATGTGGCCAGGGAAGTGGCCGGGCTGGAAGCGGACGTACAGAAAGTGAAGGCGATCGACCGCTGGCTGCCTTCGGTGCGCTGTGGTTTGTCGGATCGGCCGGTGTCACGGGTTGGTCGGGCTGGCCGGCGTATTCGGTATTCTTTGGCGCGCTGATTTGCCTGTGTCTGTATCACCTAATCACGGCGGATCAGCGACGGAGAGCCTGCATCGCAGCCGGGCTATTGGGGCTGGCCCTTTCGGGCCTTGCGATGTGCGCGTATCCGGCGTGGCTGGTGCCGCTGTTCTGGCTGTTCCTGCTGATCTTGGTGGCGCTGCTGTGGCGCGATCGCGGCCCGCGGCCCGACACTGCTGGCGACGCTGGCGCCGCTGGCGACGGGACGTCCTTGGCTTCGCGGCTGGCGCAGACGTGGCGCTGGCGCGTCGGACTGCTGGCGCTGTCGCTGGTGCTGGCCGGCGGCCTTTTGGCGGCGTATCTGTCGGCGGCGGGGCCGGCGCTGCGGGCGCTTCTGGGCACGGTGTATCCGGGCAGTCGCTTTCACGCGGGCGGCGGCTATCTGTTTGGCTGGCTGCTGCGCGGCTTTTACAACTACGGATCCAGCCTGCTGTGGCCGGGCTCGTTCGACAACGCCAGCGAGGCCGGATCGTTCTTCCTGTTCTTTCCACCGCTGTTTGTCGCCTGGCTTGTGCGCAAGGACCTGCGATCGCGCTTCGGCTCTGTCGGGGTGGTGCTTGTGGCCCTGCTGCTGTTCCTGCTGGTCTACATGTTCGTCGGCCTGCCG
>JAYRFD010000442.1:0-2055 GCA_041908565.1 Polyangia bacterium
CGCAGCGAGCAGCGCACCGTCGAGATCCGCGGTGGACAAGCCGAGCGCATCGAGTTCGACCTGGCTCCGCTTTCGTTCGATCGCCCGGCACCCAAGTATGTCTGGCAAGCGCAGAGCCGACCGCGCTGGCGCGTGATCGCCGGCGCCACCGTTGGGGCTGCGGGCCTGGTCCTTTTGGGCTTTGGCGTGTCAGCCCTGGCCGTCAACGGATCGTGCAGCGATGGCGACCGCATCCCGATGACCGGCGAGTGTCGTTATGTCCTGCAGACCACGACACCAGGCGCGGCGCTGGTCGCCGTCGGTGCAACAGTCGCGCTGGCCGGCGGAGTCTTGTGGGCAGTGCCCGCCGGTCGCAAGCGCGTACAGATCGTCGAGGATGCCCCCGAGCAAGCTCCATCGCCCAGCGGATCGTCAGGCGGATCGTCGGGCGCAACAGCAGACACTGCAGCGGGCGCCGCATCGGGCGCTGCATCGGGCGCTTCGTCCAGCACAGCATCACGCCCAGCGTCCAGCACGACTTCGCAATAGCGCGCTCGCCATGCGGTGGGTGCGGGTCCCCAATCAAACAGAGCCTTGCTTGCCTTCCGCCTTCGAAGCCTTGGCCCTACGTCTTGGCCTATCAGAACGAGAGGTGTTTCATGCCACGCCGCATCGCTTGGGTCGCCTTCGCAGTGGGCTGCTTGGCTGCAAGCTGTGATCTGTGGAGTGCCTATCGCACGCCAGAGGCGAGCAACTGCGTGCTGCAGCCCACCCTGTGTTCCGCGCAGCAGACCTGCAACCTGGACAGCGAGCGCTGCCAGACCATCGATCCCAAGATGAACGGACTGCGCGTCGACAGCATCAGTCCACCGACGGGTCCGAACTCGGGCGGCATCGTGGTCAGCCTGCTGGGGTCTGGGCTGATGGCGGTTCAGCAGGTGAGCTTCGATGGACGCGATGCCCAGCTTCTGGGATCCGATGGCAAGAGCCTGCAAGTTCAGCTTCCCGAAAACCCCGGCAAGACCGGCGCGGTTTCCGTCCTGATTCGCAGCGCCGATACCCAGATCGTCCGCACCGATCTGTTTAGCTATCACAATGGATCGCTCAGCTTCGGAGCCGGCACCACCGGCAGCACCAGCGTCCCGCTTCCATCCCCCGCCCAGTCCATCGACGTCGCAGATCTGGACGGCGATGGTCGCCTGGATGTGGTGGTCGGCTACGAAGCCGGGGGCAACATCGATCTGGTCCTAAACGACGGAAATCGCATGCTGCGGCGGGCCCGCACCTTGATGTTTGAAAATGGGCCGACGATCGTGGCAGCGGGCGACGTCAACGGCGACAGCATCGTCGACATCGCGGTGGCGGAAGCCAGCAGCGCCGGGCGAATCGGCGTGACCTTGGGGCGCGGCGGCGGGCAGTTCGACCCATTTGTCAGCAACGCCTTTCCAACGTACATGACGGGCTCGGCGCTGACGCTGGCCGACTTCGATCAAGACAACCTGCGCGACCTGATCCTGGCGTTTCGCGGCAGCAGTCATGTGGCGGTGTTTCCCAGCAACCTGTCGCGCATCCAGGCCACAAGTGACGCCTTGGGACAAGATCAGCCGCGCGGCCTGGTAGCCGCAGATCTCGACGGGGACGGCTGTCTGGACCTGGCGACCGCCAACGGTGGATCCGCCACGCTGACGGTCATGCGCTGTGTGGTCGCGACCAAGTCGATCAATGTGCCGCAGTCGATCAACGTGGCAGAGCCACCGCTGGCCATCGTGGCAGGTCAGTTCAATCGCGACACAGCGACCGATCTAGCGGTCACACTGCCCAGTGGAAAGCTGGTGGTCCTGACCAACAACGGCAGCGGATCGCTGACCGCGGTTCCCGAGTCTGCCGTGGGCACGCAGCCGGTGGCGGTGGCGGCCGGCGACGTCGATGGCGACGGCTTTGACGATCTGATCACGGCCAATCGCGGGGACGGTCTGACCGAAGCGCCCAGCTTGACCATCTTGCTTTCAAGCAATCCGGCGTACTTTCAGACCGATATCCGCCATCCGCTGCTCGGTCTGCCCAAGGCGCTGCGCA
>JAYRFD010000443.1:0-2165 GCA_041908565.1 Polyangia bacterium
CGGTCGCCGACGCGGGCAGGGTGGCGTACAGCTCGACGCGATTGCAGGTCGAAAGCAGCATGGCATCGCCACCGGCCAAGCGCGCTGCTTGCTGAAGCTGCAGCCGCACGCCTTCTTCCGGCAAGGCCAGCTGTTCGCGCACGTCGACCGGAGCTGTGCGATGACTCAAGCCGACCACAAACAGTCGCTGCAGCCGCTGGCCGGCCGCGGGTGATGCGACCGGCGCCGATCGCGTCTCCTCGACGGGATCGGGAGGTGGGCTGGCCGGCGGTCCGCTGTCGGCGGCCGGGCTGATGTCGACGCGCTCGTGCTGGCTCACGATCGTCCTTGCAGGTCGCGGGCCAGGTACACAAACAGCACAGCCAGCGCCATCAGAAAGCCCACGATCGTGACGCTGGCAGCGCGCCGTCCGCGCAGACCAAAAGCCGCGCGCCCGACGATCAGCCCGGCGTAGATCAGCCAGGTCAGGACCGCCAAGCCATAGCGCGGCTGTGCAAACAGATACCCCGCGATCGACCACAAGCTGCTGTGGCTGATGCCCGGTGCGACGCGAATCAGCCACGACGTGCCCGATACCAAGGCCGCCGTAAACGCCAGCATGCCAAAGGCGATGCTGCGCTGGTTCCACGAATCCAAGGTCTCTAGCGACGGGCCGCGCCAGGCCGACAGCAGGCGGCGGCTTTGACTGTCGCTGGCCGTGCCGGAAAGGGCGGCTTGCGATCCGCTACGGCTGTGGCTGCGCTGACGCAGGCGCCGTTCGCTGAGCAGGTACAGGACAGATGACGCCGCGGCGATGCCGAACAGCGCGGTGCCCAGCGTCGCGGAAAAGATGTGCAGGGTGATCAGGCGCGGCTCGACGCTGCCGACGCCAGGCAGCAGGCGATCCGGCTGTGCCCCCTGGCCGATCGGCACGACGCGCACCAGCACATCCATGACCAGCGCCACCGGCAGAAGCAGTGCTCCCAAAAGGGCGGTGTGGGCTCGCAGTCGGGCCTGCACGGTCAGCCCCGAAAGCGACAGCATCATCAGGAACGACGCGAAATAAATGGCCTCGCGCGCCGACGATCCCGGGTGTTGTCCGTGCAGGCACAGCCAGGCGACATCAAAGGCCTGCGCCAGCACGCCCAGAAGCAGCAGCGGAAAGATGAAGCGTCGCCAGCCCGAGCCGCTGTCTGGCTGAGCCAGCGTCACAAAGCACAGGGTCGCGGCAACAGCCAAGAAGGCGAGCGTCAGGGGAAAGAGCGGCGGCATCATGCGGAAAGGGGGCGCGGTGGCGCAGCGGCGACTCTAGCAGACCCTTACTTCTTGACGGGAGCGGGTCCGACGCCCTGCAGCGATCCTCGATCGCGCGCGCTGGTCATCGGAAGCGGCTTGACCGGCAGCGCACCCATCGTCGATGCGGCGGCGGACTGCGGCGCGCTCATCGCGGCCAAGGCCGACAGGCCCGCTTGGCTGGCGGCATCGCGGCTGCGGGGTGGAGGCGCCGGGGGGGGCACCGCACGTCCTGATGCGGCCATCGCTGTCGCCGCCGGCTGGGCGCCTTGGGTGGCGGGCAGCGCTTCGCCGATAAAACCCGACTCTCCTTCGTATGCCGCTTCGCCGATGATCAGCGAGTTCAAGAACACCTCGCCGCCCAGCGTGCCGATCTGGCCGCGCGTCTTGACCTTGCCGGTCAAGCGATAGGTATCGCCGCCTTCCGACACGACGCGCTCGACGTGGAACGCCTCCGTCAAGCGGAACGATCGCGCTAGCTCTGGCAGCGTCAGCAGGTTGCCATCCACCGAGATTCGACCCTCTTCCGTCCACTGCTGTATGCGTCGTTGCGAGACGAAGATCCGCGGCACGAAAGCCCTCCAAGCCAAAGATGGAGCCAGAGACGAAGCCCACGAACGAGCGAGAAGTAACGAGAGTCCCAGTATATCCCGCGCGACGGGCCGGCAGTGTTAAAATGCCTCGCTTGCTTCGTTTGCTGCGCAGGGGACCCGGGGGCGGTGTCTGGCTGCTGGCCGGGGTCATGGGCGGGGCGCTGGGCTGTGCCGCAGTGGTGCCGCTGCGTCCGCCCGCGTCGGAAGGTCGCCCCTCGGTGGTTCAGACTGCGCCAGCGATTGGGCCGCCGACTGCGCCACCTTTGGACAAGCAGGCGGCCGTGCGGACTGGCCAACAGC
>JAYRFD010000444.1:0-2509 GCA_041908565.1 Polyangia bacterium
CAGCCCCGATCACTGCCAAAGCGAGCGCTGCAGCGGCATCATTGCCGGCTCGACCTGCCAGCCACAGCTTTCGCCTCGGACCCTGCGCCACCAGCTCTGCTCGCTGAACTAAGCCAGCCCGAGCCAACCGGCTCCCGATCGCGCCTTCCCGTCGCACAAGACGCCAGATAGACGACAGATAGACGACAGATAAAGGTTGATTCAGGCGCGAGTCCGCCTCTACCATTTAACTGTGTCGGAAAAGTCCGATCAGCCATCCGTCAACGGGGGGCATGAGGGCCGCGGCAAGTCGGTCGGCGCTTCATCTGGTGGCGTCAGCTCTCTTCCCCCAAGTGCCGTCGCCAGCCTAGCCAGTAACTCAGGCGCCATGCCCGCCATCGACCCTGCACCGTCGGCCAGCGGACGATCACGATCCGGTGCCGGAAGCAGCGGCAACGGCCAAAGCGGCAGCTTCTTGCCATCCGGCCCCCCGACGGGCATTGCGCGAGTGCTGCCGCGATCGCTGTGGATGCAGACGATCAGCCTGCTGGTCCTGTCGATTGCGATCACAGTGACGGTGGCCGGCCCGATCCTGTGGATGCGCGTGCAAAAGCAGGTCAACGATCAGCTGCTGCGACGGGGCCGCACCATGGTGCGCGCGCTGGTCAAAGACTTCGAACTACGCGGCGCCATCGGTCAGCGTGACACGGCCCTTGCCGAGTCGGTCTCGCACGCGCTGGTGCTGAGCGATGAAGACGTGCGCTACGTCGCGGTGGTGCGCGGTCGCGAGATCTTCGTGGTGGCGCCCAGCAACGCGCCCCGCGATGAAATCCAGGCCGCCACGCTGACCGACCCAAACAGCCAGACAAGCGGCGATTCGCTGCGCATCGCACAGCCGGTGGCCGTCGGTGATGGCAGTGCGACCGTGGTCTTGGGCCTGTCCAAAGATCGCTCGATGGAGCGCGCCCTGCAGCAGACCCTGGGCACGCTGGCAACCGTGTCGCTTCTGGTCTTCACGCTGATCGTGCTGTTCTTCTTCCGCTGGGTGGCGGGCCGCTTGAACCACATGGTTCGCTTTGCGCAAACGGTGGCATCCGGGGTCCTTACGGAACAGCTTCCCGACGCTACCGGCGACGATCTGGGGCGGCTGGCGCAGGCTCTGCGGGCGATGGCGCAGCGCACCGGCGATGTCATCGTGCAGCTGATGGAAGCCGCGCGACAGTTGACCACGGCCGCATCTGAACTTCTGGAAGCCGCGACGCAGCAGTCCAAGAACATGAGCGACCAAGGCACCAGCGTGGCCGAGATGGGCGCCACGGTGGCCGAGCTTCGTCAGACCTTCATCGAAGCCACCAGCAAGGCCGAAGCCGTCATCGACCTGGCCCGCCGATCCGAGGAATCGTCGTCCGGTGGTAGCTCTGCCGTGCGCGAGAGCATCGAGGGCATGGTGCACATCCGCGATCAGGTCGCCGCCATCGCGCAGACCATCCACGGCCTTTTGGAACGCACCGACCAGATCAACGCCATCATCGAAGTCGTCAACGATCTGGCCGAGCAGTCGAACATCCTGGCGCTAAACGCCGGCATCGAAGCCGCGCGGGCCGGCGAGCACGGCCGCGGCTTTTCGGTCGTCGCCCGCGAGGTGCGCAACCTGGCCGAACGCAGCAAGGAATCGACGGCGGAAGTGCGCACCATGCTGCAGCAGATCCGCCAAGCCGGTCGCGAAGCCGGACGCGTCATCGAAGAAGGCACGCGCCGTTCGGAAAATGGCGTTGCTCTGGCCAACGCCGCTGGCGATTCGATCCAGCGCTTGGGCGACACCATCGTGACCTCGTCGGCGTCTGCCATGCAGATCGCTACGTTGACGCGTCAGCAGTCGGTCGGCATCGACCAGATCTGGCAGGCCACCAAGGGCATCGACCAGTTCACGCGCGACGCCACCCGCGGCATCACCCGCCTGGAAGCCGCCGCCGGCAACATGAAGTCCCTCGCCGCCCGCCTAAGCGACATCGTCGGCCGCTACAAGGTCTAGGGGCGGGCGCCGGGGGGCGGGCTGGGGAGTCCGGGCGGGCGACGCAACATGGCCCGCTGTGGGGACTGCGCTTGGCGTATGCTGCGCGCCCATGCGCAAGTGCCTCTTTCTGTGTGCCGTTGCCTTGCTGTCGGGGCGCGCACAGGCCAGCCCTCTGTCGCTTTCGGAAGCCGTCGAGACTGCGCTCCGCCAAAACCCAAGTGTGCAGGCCGCCATGGCGTCGGCCGCTGCAGCGCAGGCACGGGTGGGCTTGGCGCGATCGCCCTGGCTGCCGCAGCTGAATGCATCCACCCAGCTGCGCACGGATTCCAACTATCAAGTCGATGCGGCGACCGGCACGGTCAACACCTTCCGCTACAGCGGTGGTCTGCAGTTCAGCCAGCTGATCCATGACTTCGGGCGGACCTCGGCGCGTATCCGCGGGGCCGAGGCAGGCACCCTGGCGTCCCAGGCCGACAGCGAGACTTCGCGTTCGCAGGTCGCGCTGCGGGCCATCAC
>JAYRFD010000445.1:0-6350 GCA_041908565.1 Polyangia bacterium
CGGCCCAGGCCAACCTTGCCAGCTATACCAGCAACGTCGGCCAGCTTGGCCTGACCTACGGTCTGCCGCTCAGCGAGTACGACCGCATCCAGTTCCGCCTGGCGGTTGACCACACCCAGATCGACATCTTCCCGGGACTGACGCCGGATGAGTACATCCCGTTCGTCTACGACAACAAGACCTTCAACTCCTGGCGCCTGGAAACCAGCTGGTTCCGCGATAGCCGCAACCGCTTCTTCTCGCCTACCGACGGTTCGCTGACCAAGTTCGTCGGTGAACTGTCGCTGCCGCCCAGCGAAATGCAGCATCGCTTTGAGCGCTGCGTGGCCAACCTCGTTCACGTGCTCGCGACCGCCGAGCATCCGCTGGTGCTGGTCTTGGATGACCTGCAGTGGGCCGACGTGCCCTCCCTGCAGCTGCTGGTGCAGATCTGTGCCCGGTCGGGCGACGGCCATCTGCTGGTCCTTGGGGCCTATCGCGATGGCGAGGTGGTTGGGGCTACACATCCTCTGCAGATCGCGCGCAGGGACTTGGCAAAACGTGGCATCGCGGTCACCGATCTGCCGGTAGGTCCGCTGTCGGCAGTCCACGTCCAGGACTTGGTAGCCGCCACGCTGCGCGTGCCGCCTGGCGAAGCAGAGGAGTTCGCGTCCGTCCTGTGTGCACGCACAGCAGGAAACCCCTTTTTTGTGACGCAGTATCTGCACCGCCTACATCGCGATGGCGCGATCGCGTTCGATGCGACCCTTCGACACTTCCGCGTTTCAGCGCTGGCGATGCAGCACATGCCAGCGTCGGACAACGTGGCCGATCTGATGTCATTGGGTCTGACGCAGCTTTCGACGGAGACACAGCGCGTGCTGCGCCTTGCGGCCCGCATCGGTTCAGAGTTTGATCTGGCGACCCTGGCGTCGGTCTGTGGACTGTCGCGCGCAGCGACGGCCCACGCGCTGTGGCCCGCACTGGTCGATGGCCTGCTGCTGCCGCTTTCGGGGGCCTATCGCACGGTCACAGATGGCGACAACACGACAGTGCGCTATCGCTTTGCGCACGATCGCATCCAGCAGGCAGCGTACGCCCTGCTGCGCGAAGAAGAGAGAGCTCCAACCCATCACGCCATCGGCCATCGGCTGCACAGTGAGCTTTCGACAGAGGAGCGCGAAGAACGACTGTTCGAGATCGTCGCTCACATGAACAAGGGCGCGCAGGAGCGCAAGGATGCGGCGGCGCGCGAGGCGCTGGCCGATCTGAACCTTCGGGCAGCGCAGCGGGCCATGACAGCAGCGGCGTTTGCACCGGCCTGGGAGCTTCTACAGACTGCGCTGACGCTGCGCGGTCCGGATCGCTTCGCGCGCGACTACCAGGCCGCACTGCTGCTGAACACGGTGGCGGCCGAAGGAGCCGCATACGCGGGTGACCTGGCAGCCATGGAGGCACTGGTGGCCGAGGTTGAGCGCGAGGGACGAACGCTGCTGGACAAGGCGCGCGCGCGCGAAGTGATGATGCGTGCGTACATCGCCAAAGAACGAGGTACCGACGCACTGCGCCTAGGACGCAAGCACCTGCGCGAGCTGGGAGAGCGCATCCCCGAAAAGCTGACCCCCATAGTCTTGTTGGTCGAGCTGGTTCGCTTCAGTCGCGTGCTGGGCCGACGTACCGCCGAGGAGCTGTTGCAGCTGCCGCCGATGAGCGACCCCATCAAGCAGGCGGCGATGCGCACCTATGGCCTGCTGACCGCATATGCCTACGAAACCCAGCCGCTGTTGACGCTGCCGCTGGGCCATCGACAGATGGCGCTGACCGTACGCTATGGCATGTCCCCGGCCGCACCGGTTGCCATTGGTGGGTACGCGTCTTTCTTGTGCGGGCGACGGCGGAACATGGATTTGGGACTGCAGCTCAGCCGGGCCACCGTCAAGATGGCCGAGCGATCCGAGAGCGCGCCCTTTCGTTGTCGCGTGTGGATCTATTGGGCGTGGTTTTGCGAAAGCTGGGTGCGTCCCGGTTTGGAGTCGAGCGACCTGGCACTTCAGGTCTGGAACATGTCACTGGACGCGGGCGATCTGGAGACCGCGCTCACCGCCGCTTGCATGCGGGTCCTCTACAGCTTCTGGGGAAACCGCCCATTGCAGACGATCCTGGATGAGGCCCGCAGCATGCGACAGCAGTGGGAACGCAGCGCCGGTCAAGCCTGGTCACCGCTGGCTGCCCTTGTGGAGCAAGTGGCCGCCAACCTGCATGCACCGTGCCCTGATGTTGCGCACCTATGCGGAGAGTTCTTAAACCAGGATGAGCTGCTGGCGCGGCCGACGGGCGACCGCAGAATCGTACCAAGCTTGGGCTTGCACCGCGCCACGCTGCTGTACATCGACAACCGGATCGATGAGGCCCACGCAGAACTACACGCCTCGCGGGCTATTCTGAAGACCGTCCCACTGTGCTGGGTCCCGACCCTATGGCACACGCAGCGCGCACTGGTCGATGCGGTCAGGTTGCCGCAGATGTCGCTGCGCAATCGCTGGCGGGCACGAAGGCGTATCGAACAGTCGCTGCGCGCGCTGCAGGCGCTGTCGCCGTACAACAGCAGCATGTGTGATCACCGCATTGCGCTGCTGCAAGCAGAGTACGCGGCGGGACTGGAGCGCGACAGTGAGGCCATGGACGCCTTCGATCGCGCCATCTCGGCGGCGCACAAGTCGAAGCTGCCCGGTGAGCAGGCCATTGCCTGTGAACGAGCCGCCTGCTTTTACACGTCCCGCGGACGGCGCAGCGTCGCCCTGGCGTATCTGCGCGATGCCCGCCGCGCATGGAGCGCGTGGGGGGCTCACGGCCGCGTCCATGCGCTGCAGCAGCGCAACCCCGAGATCCTGGATGTGGCCACTGGTGCCAGCGTTAGCGTTGGACAATCCAATCAAGGCGTGTCCGACAAAGTGCTGAGTCAGGCGTTCGATGCCAGTGCCGTCATCCAAGCGGCACAGGCAATCGCAGATGAGACGGATGTGCCCAGCCTGCTGTCGCGAATCATGGGGCAGGCTCTGGAACATGCGGGAGCGCGCCGCGGAACGCTGATCCTGCAGGTGGCGGGTGAGCCGCGCGTGCAGGCGACGGTCGATATGGCGGATGGAGGCGCACTGCGCATGATGGATTTGGCGTTGCGCGACTCTTCGTCAACCGAAGACGGGTGGCCAGCGGCCCTGGGCCGCTTTGCGCTGCGCACGCAGGAGACCGTTGTCCTAGATGATGCGCAGGCATCGAACAGCGCCTTTGCAAGCGATGCGTGGGTGCGTGCGCGGCGGGCGCGGTCGTTGCTGGCACTGCCTCTGTCGCGTCAGGGACGAGTGCTCGGTGTTCTGCTGCTCGACAACAGCCTGACGCCAGCGGCGTTTACTGCCGAGCGGCTGCATGCAGTGCGCGTCATCGCGACGCAGGCGGCGATCGCGCTGGACAATGCCTTGCTGCAGCGCGCGCTGTCGACGTCACTGAAGGAGCAGACGGCCCTGGCCAGGGCCAACCAGCGCTTTGTGCCCGCAGAGTTTCTGGCGGCGCTCGATCGTCCGAGCATCACGACCGTTCAGCTGGGTGACAGCGTCCAGAAAGAGCTGACGATTCTGTTTTCCGACATGCGCGGATTTACGTCGCATGTGGAAGGCAATACGCCAGAGCAGAACATCCACTTCATCAATGACTATCTGGCGGCGATGGAGCCAGCGATTCTGCGCCACGGTGGCTTCGTCGACAGCTACATCGGTGACGCCATCATGGCCCTGTTTGCCGTCGGGGCGGACGCAGCACTCCGAGCGTCCGTCGACATGCTGCGAAACTTGGACGAATACAACGGAGTCCGCGCAAGATCGGGTCTGCGTCCGATCCGGATCGGCATTGGACTGAACACCGGCACGGTCACGCTGGGAACGATCGGCGGGCCGCAGCGTATCAAGTGCGGCGTCATCGGCGATGCCGTGAACCTTGGCGCGCGCGTCGAGTCACTTTCCAAGAGCTATGGCGTGTCGCTGATCCTGAGCGATCACACCGTCCGTCGCTTGCAAAACCCGGGAGCCTTTCTGCTGCGTGAGCTGGATCGCGTACGGGTGGTCGGCAGGCAGGCAGCGGTGACGCTGTATGAATCCTTTGATGCCGATCCAGCCCCACTGCGCGATCGCAAACAAGGCGCAGCCGAAGCGTGGACTGCGGCGCTGCGCGCATATGATGCCCGCGACTTCGCGGGTGCTCTTTCGTGCTTTGATGCCTGCTCGGTGCTGCTGCGCGACGACGTCACTTGGGCGAAACGGAGAGCACGCTGCGAGCAACATCTACGGCAGCCGCCAGGGGCCGACTGGAGTGGCATTGAGGAGCTGCAGCAAAAGTAGCCCCGCGGGCTCCATCTGCAGGTCGCTTGCAGGACCATGGAGCGCAGCGTTCTTCGACACAGCGATCACGCGCATCAGGCGGGCTCGTCTTTCGTCCGCATCTCGTTTCGGGATACATAAAGGATCGTTAACGCAAAGATCTCTGGGCAGCCGGCGTGCAGTCGTAAAGCTCCTGCTCAACGCTGTGCAGATGGAGGACTGTGGGCTCGCCGCGATCGACGTGGTCGACCAGCCCGCGGTGCCCCTTGCCGATGCCGCTGCGGGGCTTTAGCAGCTTGTGTCAGGTAACGATTGCTGCTGCTTCTTCGATCGACACACGCGCCCCACTGCGCCTTGACCCCAACGGGCTGCGCGGCTCGTGAGCGTGGTAGAAGACTCGGCATGAATGCGCGTGCGTTGCACCTTGGCTTTTCCGTCGGAATTAGCGCCGCTTCCAGCTTGTTTGGCATGGGCTGCGGCCTGGATCGCGAATCGACCTCTCGGCTCGAATCGATGCAGTCACCACTTTACGTCGCCGCGACGCGCCGCTTCGGCAGCGATGTGCCGGTGTGTTGGGAAACCCTCGATCCGGCCACCGCCGTCGAGCGCGGCTGGGTGCGCAGCGCCGTCGAGGAGACGTGGCAGAAGGTATCCGCCGTGCGATTTTCCGGGTGGGGTGCATGCACGGCAGGCGCGCGCGGCGTGCACATCCGCGAAAAAGACGTCGGGCCCTACACGCTGGGGCTTGGCACGGACATCGACGGATTGAAGGACGGCATGGTGCTCAACTTCACGTTTTCGACGTGGAGCACGGGCTGCAAAACAACACGTGCGTACTGCATTCGCGTTGGCGCTGTGCACGAATTTGGTCACGCGCTCGGCTTTGCGCACGAGCAGAATCGCGTCGATACGCCGTCGTGGTGCACATCCGAGCAGGGCGCAGATGGCGACGTCACGATCGGGGCCTGGGATCTCGAATCGGTGATGAACTACTGCAACCCGCGCTGGACCGGCGACGGCGAGCTGAGCGCCAGTGACATCGAAGGGGTGCGCGCATCCTACGGCAGCGGTGGCGAAGACTGGGACGTCGCACGCTCTGATGGCAGCAGCCTGCTGTCTACGCAGCACGGCCAGGACGCGAGCAGCCGCGGCGCGGACGACGTCTTGATGGCCGATGTCACGGGCGATGGTCGCGCCGATCTGGTGTTCGTCTTCGCGGCCAAGGGCGATCTGTGGGTGGCTCCAGCGAGTGCGGACGCCGGACGCTTCGACGCGCTTGTGCCGTGGCTGCGCGGCTCGGCCCCGGGGGCCACGCGACATCTTGCGGCCGACGTGACCGGCGATGGCAAGGCCGATGACGTGGCCTTCTTCTCCGGTACGGGCACCTGGTCGGTCGCCGTCTCGACCGGCAGTGCGTTTTCATCACATGCCGAATGGAAAAGCGGACACGGCGCAGGATCGACAACGCAGCTGCTTGCCGATGTCACCGGAGACAAACTCGCCGACGCCGTGGCGTTCTTCGCGGCGACCGGCAACTGGTGGGTCGCCCCCTCGTCAGGCCGTGCATTCACGTCGTATTCGCTGTGGAAGTCGAGTCACGGCGTCGGATCGAACAGCCAGCTGCTTGCCGACGTCACCGGCGATTCGCGCGCCGATGCCGTCGCCTTCTTCACCACCACCGGCAGCTGGTGGGTGGCGCCTTCCACGGGCACAGCATTTGGCACCTACACGCGCTGGAAAACCGGACACGGGGCCGGCTCCTCGTCACAGCTTCTGGCCGACGTGACGGGCGATGGCCGCGCCGACGCGCTGGCGGTGTTTCGCAAGACCGGCTCGTTCTGGGTGGCGCCCGCGGCGACCGGGTCTTTTTCGACCTACTCACTGTGGAAAAGCAGCCTGGGCAGTGCGCTATCCGATGGCATGACCCTGCCCCTACACGGCGACAGCGACGGAGACGGACGCGAGGACATCGTCGTGCGCTGGCAACGCTAGCGTGCGCATGCC
>JAYRFD010000446.1:0-4141 GCA_041908565.1 Polyangia bacterium
CAGGATGTCGATCGCGCCCAGGGCCGGGCTGGCATGCAGAAGGCGCAGCGGCAGGTGGCCTGGCTGCGCTGGGCTAAGCGGCTCGGCAATGACGTTCAGCCGCGTCGGGCTGGCGGCGATCCCACTGTCGGCCGCGCGCCCCAGAACGCAGGCCAGGACGCGCTGACCATCCTGTAGGTAGATGCCGCCGCTCCACAGCGGCATGTCGGTGCCGCCGTCGGAAGGCAGGCGGACCTCCAGCTTGTGCGAGCCCGGCGGCAGAGCCAGGAAGCGGCTCGATCGACGCTGGGCCAGGCTGTGGACCAGGCGCTGGCCATCGATCCAGACATCCAGCACGGGCACATCGCTGGTGGCCTGCATGACCAGGATCTGACCTTCGGGCGCGGCCGCCGATCGCTTGCCATCCAGGTTGGGGTTCGTCGTCGGGGTTGATCCGCACGCCATGGCCAAAAGAGTCCAGGCAAGCAGGCAGGTCTGGGCCAGGCGCAGGCGTCGTGTCCAGCAGAGTGAACGGGCGGGAAGGGTGTGCATCGTCGACTCCAAAAGGGGAACGGGCTGCGGACTATACACCGGCTGTCCGGGCCAGGGCACGCTGTGTCGATCTGCGTGGCGGCCCGCCGAAGGTCGTCCCAAGGTCTGCCAAGGGTCTGCCGCATCGGCCGCATCGATCGGTCCGCAGTCGCTGGGCAGGTGTTCGACAGGCGTTGGGTCGGCTTTCGGCTTCCGTCGCTTGCCTTGTCTGTCGTTCCTTTGGCGGGTCCGCGGTACGCTGTGCCGGTGCGGTGCTTTTCGGGCCGTGGACGGTGAAACGGTGGCTTTGATGGAACCCCCCAAGGGACTTTTTCGGCGACGCGCGCGACGGACGGGAACCAGCCTGCGCAACATCGCCAAGCTGGTCAGCGGCAATCGCTTTACGGCGCCGTATCAAACGGCGTATCGCGTGGTGCAGGCGACGACACACTTCACGCTGCGCCACTATGCACCGCCGGGTGCCACGCAGGATGCGACGGGAAAAGGCGCACGGGGGTCGACGTTTCTGTTGGTGCCGCCGCTGATGGTCACCGCGCAGATCTATGACATGGCGCCCGATCTGAGCCTGGTGCTGTGGCTGTGTCAGCAGGGCCACGATGTCTGGCTGATCGACTTCGGCATTCCCGGCGTGCCCAGTCCCGATCTGCCGCCGACTCTGGCAGCCGAACAGGCGGCCTTTGAAAAAGATCTGGCCGATCACGTGCTAGCGGTCAGTCAGGCCGTCGACGAGGTGAACGCGCAGACGGGCCGGGCGGTACACCTTGTGGGGTATTCGCAGGGCGGCATGTTCGTGTACCAGGCCGCGGCCTTTCGCAAATGCAAGGGACTTGCATCTTTGATCACGATGGGCAGCCCGGTGGACTTCTTGCGCAACCTGCCGGCTCCCGTGCATCGCGGCGTGTTTTCCAATGTCATGCACGTAAGCGCCGACTTCATCCGCGGCGCCACCGCGCACCTGCCACAGCTTCCCGCCAGCCTTAGCAGCCTGGCCTTCAAGCTGGCCAGCCCCCGGCAAGAGCTGAAGCACTTCGTCGAAATGATGCGGCTGCTCGACGATGAAGACGAACTCAAACGCCTGGAACCAGCGCGGCGCTTTCTGGGCGGCGAAGGCTTCATTCCGTGGCCCGGCCCGGCCCTGCGTTCCTTCGTTGAAGAGTTCATCGTCCACAACCGCTTGATGACCGGCGGGCTGGTGGTGGCGGGCCGCACTCTGTCGCTGTCCGACCTGCGCGTGCCGGTCCTGTATTTCGTCGGCGCCCGCGATCAGTTCGCCCGCGCGCAGAGCGTGCACGCGATCGCCAAGGTCCTGCCGCACGACGATCTGTTGGCGTTCACCATCGACACCGGGCACCTGGGCTTGGTCGTCGGGGGTCGGGCGCGCGAGGACGTCTGGCCGCGCATTCACGCCTGGGCCCAGGTTCGCGATGGGCACGCTGCGGATTCTCCGCTGCTGCAGCCATCGTTGGCGCCAACCGGGGCCAGCGTCGAACGTCCGCGAGTCGATGTCATCGCGACTGCCGCCGAGTCCGCCGAGCCCACCAGCAGCCTGTTGCCGATCGTCCACGCCGCGCAGCGTGCCATGTGGCAGGAATCCAGCCGCCTGGCGCTGTCGGTCACCGGCGCCGCGCGCTGGAGCCGCTGGCAGGTGCCGCACCTGCTGAAGCTTGGCCGCTTCTGGGATCGCGCGCCGCTTTCGATCGGGCGACTGCTGTCGGAACAGGCGCGATCGCTGCCGCAGCAGACCTTTCTGCTGTGGGAAGGGCGCGCGTATACGTACGCCGAAGCGAACCGGCGCGTGCAGCGCATCGCCGCTGCGCTGTATGCCTGCGGCGTGCGGCCGCAGCAGCCGGTGGGCCTGGTCATGGACAACCACCCCGACTGTCTGACGGCGCTGGCGGCGCTCAGCCGCATCGGATCGGTCGCTGTGGTGCTAAACCCTGCTGCGCACGGCGTCGCCTTTCAGCACGCGCTGGAAGTCACCGGCATCGCCGACGTCATCTTGGGTACGCCCAGCCACACCCGTCGAGACACCGGTCGCCTGCGTCGCCTGCACATCGGCAGCACCGAAGGCCGATTCCCGCCCGATGCGTCTGCACACACGATGCCCGCCAGCACCACGCCGGCGTCTGCTCCCGCGTCCACTGCGGCTCCATCTGCATCTGCATCTGATCGCACGGCACCCGATGTGGATCTGGATCGCATCGATGCTGCGTGGCCGGCGGGGCTTCCCGAAAACCCCGGCTGTGCGGCCGATCTCGCGTTCCTGATGTTCACCTCGGGCACCACCGGCAAGCCCAAGGCAGCGCGGATCAGCAACCGTCGCTTTGTCATGGCTGCCGTTGCTGCCAGCGCGGGCTGTGCGCTGACTCCGACCGACACCGTGTACTGCAGCCTGCCTCTGCATCACGGCACCGGACTGTTTCTAGCGGCCGGCGGAGCGCTTGTCGCCGGTAGTCGCTTGGCGATCGCGCCGCGCTTTTCTACCAGCCGCTTCTTGGAAGACGTTCGTCGTGTTGGGGCCACCGTGGTCTTTTACGTCGGCGAGATGTGCCGTTACTTGGTCGCGGCCCCGCCATCGCCGCTGGAAAAAAGCCACGCCGTTCGCCTGTTCGTGGGCAATGGTCTTGGCGCCGATGTCTGGCGTCAGCTTCTGCAGCGCTTCGGCAAGGTCAGCGTGCTGGAGTTCTATGGCTCGACGGAAGGCAACGCCCTTCTGGTCAACTTGACTGGCGAAAAGATCGGCTCGGTGGGGCGCGTACCGTTCGGCTTGGTGCGCACGCTGCTGGTCCAGTACGACCCCGTGAATCAGTCCTTCGCGCGCGACGCGCGGGGCCTGGCGGTGCCGGTCGACATCGGTCAGCCCGGCATGCTGTTGGTCGAGATCAGCGGCCTAAACCCCGCGTCCACCTTCGATGGCTACACCGATGCCAAGGCCACCCAGGACAAGATTCTGCGCGACGTGCAGCGGCGCGGCGATGCCTGGTTCATAAGCGGCGACCTGATGCGCGAAGACGCAGATGGCGACTTCTGGTTTGTCGATCGCGTCGGTGACACCTTCCGCTGGAAGGGCGAAAACGTATCGACCGAGCAAGTGGCCGGCGTCATCAACCGCTTGCCGTGGATTGCGATGTCGGCGGTCTATGGCGTGCGCGTGCCGGGGCAAGAAGGCCGCGCTGGCATGGCGGCGATCGTCCTTGCCGACGGAGCAGCCTTCGATCCGCAGGCGCTGTATGCGCTGTGTGAACAGCACCTGCCGGGGCCGGCCAGCCCGCGCTTCGTGCGCATCATGCGCGAGCTACCGACCACCGATACCCTGAAGCTGAAGAAGGCGTCGCTGATCGACGAGGGCATCGACATCGCGCGCACAGGCCCCTTGTTCCTGCGCGAGCCGCGACAGCGCACCTACGTTCGGGTCGACCGCAACGACGCCATCGATCCCAGCCAACTGTAGGTTTCGCGCATCCTCCATCCCCCTGCGGTGGTGGCGCAGGCCCAGATTTCCTCGTCGCGGCGCGAGCTTAGCGGTGGCTATCGACTCGCCGGGCGCTTTCTGCGAGCCTGTGAGGCTAGTTTTACCGGGGGATCGGCGTGTACGCAGAAGCTGTTCGCA
>JAYRFD010000447.1:0-2583 GCA_041908565.1 Polyangia bacterium
ATGCCGCTGCGGATCCACCGTCTGCACGGCGGCGCTTAAGGCCTGGCCCAGCACCTGCCCGCCGAAGACTTGCCCCCAGCCCAGATCCTGGCTCTGTCCGCGAAACAGGTTCTCTTCGATGCGCTCCAGCGCCAAAAGCTCGATCAGTTCGGTCAGCACGCGCGTCATCCGCTCTCCGTTCCTTCCAGGCGCCGGCAGGACCGGCAGCCGGGGCATCATTCTATCGAGAAGCACCGCCACCCACGCAAAAGACTGCAGCCGGCGAGCAGGCATCTGGCTTGTGTCGGGCTTGTATCTGGCTTGTATCTGGCTTGTGTCGGGCCGATGAGTCGATTACCCTGCCGCGGTTCTCGTCGGAGCCGAAGAGGTGGTCGCCGGCGCGTTCGATTCATCGAGCGCGCGGGAGGAAAGTCCGGGCTTCACAGGGCAGGATGCCGGCTAACGGCCGGTCGAGGTGACCCGCAGGAAAGTGCCACAGAAAACAAACCGCCCGTCGCGGCTTCGCACGCGAGGCTGCGAAAGGTAAGGGTGAAAAGGTGCGGTAAGAGCGCACCGGGATGCTGGTAACAGCGTTCGCACGGTAAACCCCATCCGAAGCAAGACCAAGTCGGGAGCCAGAGCGGCCCGCTCGCCCGTCGAGGATGTGCTCGCAAGAGCCATCTTGGGCGGGGCTCTCAGGTAGGTTGCTTGAGCCGCCGAGCAATCGGCGGCCTAGATGAATGACCGCCACCACAGCCTTTGTTCCGCAGCAGACGTCCGCGTCTGTCGATGGAATGAGGGGGGTGGAACAGAACCCGGCTTACCGACGACTCCGACGAGAACATTTCCCCACCACCCGCCCGGACCTGCCCCAAGTCCCAAGCCCCAGTCCCAAGACCGTGCCCATGCCGCCTGCCAAACAGCCCAAGCCAGCCGTCTCTTCGTCGACACCGCGCACACCTGCGCCGCGCAACAAGGCCGCGCAGACCCCAAAGACTGCACCGACTCTATCGCCCAAGCAGGTCTTCGCGCAGGTCCAAGCGCACTGTCTAGGCAAGCCAGGCGCCGTCGAGGATTACCCCTGGGGCGACGTCGTGTGGAAGATCGGCGGCAAGCTGTTCGCGGGATCCTCGCAGGACTCGGCCGCCGTCACGGTCAAAGCCAGCCTGGAAGATCAGGCGGTGCTGGTGCAGCATCCGGCCATCTCGATCGCCAAGTACGTCGGGCGCTTTGGCTGGGTGACGATCGAGATCGGCGATCGCGACACGCTGGATCTGGCGCGCAAGCTGATCGACGACAGCTTCGCATCGCTTGCGACCAGCCCACGCGCCGCCGATGCGAAGCGCTCGCGAACCGCAGCGGCGAACGCTCCGATCGATCAGGCGCCGCCGCTTCCGAAGATGCGCAAGCCAGCGGTTACTTCTTCAGGCGGTCGATGATCGTCTTGGCAATGTCATCCAGCGCCGCGCCGAAGTTGCCGATGTCGCAGATGCTGTACTCGCGGTTGCCGGCAAAGTTCTTGGCGAAGCTGGTCAGACGGCGCTGCGCCTGGCCAAAGATCAAGCTACTGCCGGCGTAGGTGCAGCTTGCATCGGTGCCGCCCGCCCGATTCAGATAGGCAGAGCTAGTCCCACCGGCGCCGCGGCTGATCACCAGCTTGGCCCCTTCATCCAGCGAAGGACGCGTCCAGATGCCGCTGACTAGCAGCTTGTCCGCCGGACGCAGCGACTTGAGGAACGTGGCGTACTTGCTGACCGCTTCCAGGTAGTTGTCGGCGCGTTCCCGGCAGTTGGTTTTGTTGCCCGTCGTGTTCATGGGCTGGTCACAGCGCAGGCTGCGCGCCAAGCAGCGATAGTCCAGGTTGAAGCAGTCGTACGACGCTTCTTGATCCGGCGTCGTGCAGTCGCGGGTGCCTGGGTTGTTCTCTGTCCGTCGCGCAAGCTGCACCGAACAGTCGTCTTCATCGGTCAAGTAGACGACCGCCAGCAGCGACTCTTTGCGCAGAAAGCCGGTGTTTTCGGTGCGATGACCGTCCAGCGCGCGTCGAGTCGCTTCCAGCGGACTTTCCAGACCGCAGCCGCCGTCACCGATGAGCCCGATGCACTTGAACGCATTTTCGGGTCCCAGATCGATCATCTTGCCGCTGCCGGGATCCAGCTTCAGATCGGCGGGCACGTTGGTCTTGCTGCCGTCGCGCCAGATGAAGCGGCTGCCATCGGTGGGCACGAACTTGTCGTTCGCGCAGTGCTCCGCACAGGCGTTGCGTGCGTCCGGCGTCGACAGCGGTCGCGCCGTGCAGGCCTGAACTTGCAGCAGCCCATCGTCCCCCGCATAGGTATCGCAGGCCCCGATGCTGCCCCCCCAAGGCGACGACGGCGAAACGGTACTGCCAACATCCGTGCTAACCACGCCGATGTGGTAGCGGATGTCGCTTTGATCCAGCTTGCGAATCAGCGATCCGATGCCAGCCGCCAGCGCCTTTTGCTTGGGCGACATCGACGGAGAGTTATCGACGACAAACAGCAGATCGACCGCCCCCTGGCCGCTGGGATTGGGCGCTTTTTTGCCCAGGACTTCATAGTCACCGAACTCGGCGACATCGAA
>JAYRFD010000448.1:0-6600 GCA_041908565.1 Polyangia bacterium
AGCCAAACGACCCGCTGCCCCAGGCGTGGATCTTCTTGATAGAAGACTGGCGACGGCAGGGCTGGATCGACTGGCGCTGCGCTGTCGCCTGCGCGCCCGAAGACGCAGGTTTGAAAGCTGTGACTGCCGCGCGGCTCTTGGCGCAAAAGGACCAGGCCGAATGGGCGCAGTCCTTCGCACAGATCGGACAGCGAGCAACCAGCCGGCAGCGCGTAGGCGAGCGCGTACGCGAGCGACGCTGGCTGGGGCGATGGCTCGGGAGCGTTCATGATCCCGTGCCCTCCAGACCCTCTTGGGCAGGCCAGCTTGTGACGGTGCCGAGCACGCGCAACAGCAAGGGGTCGGTCTCGATCGCGGCCCGTTCGTACAGAAACAGCCGATATCCAGCTTGGCTGGCGACGGCAATTACCGACGAACGGACGGTCGCTTGCGGATGGTCGGCACACAGGCGCAGGACATCCAGCAGGCGCAGGTCATCGGCCCACAGGGCGCCAAGCTGCTGCAGCGCTCGTCGAGCCAACAGCAGACTCGGCGGACTGGGATCGGATCCAGGCCGCAGCAGAGGGGCGAGCGTCTGCGCCAGATCGGCCTCTTGCAGCAGGGGCAAGGGCTGCAGAAGGGGGGCCAGATCAGTCGGCAGCTCGGTGGGTTGCTGGCTGCTTTCGATGGGCTGCGTTTCGTGTGGATCGACGGTGATCTGCAGCACCAAGGCGGCGTCGTGCGCTTCCAGGCGGACATAGCTGCCCGAGGCGATCGACTGCCAGGTCAGGCTGGTTGGGATTCCTGGGGTCTGCGCGTTGAAGCGATCTCGAAGCTCTTGCTGCACTGCGGGGTGCGAATCGGCGGGATAGGGCGAGGGCCAAGGATCGTGCGCAAAGGCGCTGCCCCAGGGACGGGCGCGCAGCTGCGGCGCCGCGGACAGGCGCTCGCTCCATTGTGCAAATGCTGCGTCGGTATCGAAGGCCAGCAGATCGGCGGGCGGAGGGTCCGTCTCTGCGGATGCAAGTGCGGGCTGGTCAGCCGGAGGCAGGTCGAGGACGAAACGAAGGACCCACATGCGCTACGCGAAGTACGTCGCGGCGTTGCCGCTAGCGACCCCTAACGCCCTCTAGCGACCAAAGATCCAGTCGCGGACGTCCTTGAGCATCAGGATCAGCAGCAGACCCAAAAGCAGCAGCATGCCGACCAAGTGGATGACCTGCTCGACGCGCTGGTTGACGGGGCGGCGCGTGATCACTTCCCAACCCAAGAAGACCAGGCGCCCACCGTCGAGCGCTGGCAACGGCAGCAGGTTGAAGAAGCCCAGCAGGGTGCTGATGATGGCGATGAAGTGCAGGCCGCGGATCAGGCCTCGCTCAAGCTGCTCTTTCATGATGCGGGCGATGCCGACCGGGCTCTTGAAGTCCGCGGACTGTCGGCCGCGGATGACATCCAAGAGGTTGTGCATGGTCTGCAGCGTCATGAACATGGGCCCGACGATGCTCTGGCGGGCAGAGTCCAGGATCGAGTGCCGCTGCGGCGACTTGGCGGACTCCATTTCAATGCCCATGCGCCAGGACTTGCCGTCTTTGGCCGGCGTGATGCTAAAGGGCTTCTTCTGGCCGTCGCGCAGGACTTCGATGTTGATGGGGCGTCCCTCGGACGTGTCGACGTAGTACAGGACTTCCATCTGGTTCGAAACGATGGTGCCCTCGACGCGGAATAGCTGGTCGCCGGGCAGGATGCCGGCTTGCGCGGCGGGGCGGCCGGGCAGGACGTTGTGCACCATCACGCCGTGCACGCCGATGGCCCAGTGCAGAAGGAAGATCAGGATGGACGCGAACAGGTAGTTGACGACGGGACCGGCAGCGATGGTTAGAAAGCGCTGCCAGGCCGGGCGGTTGGGGTACGAGCGCGGATCGCTGGGATCGATGTTTTCGTCTTCGGGATTCAGGCCGGCGATCTGCACGTAGCCACCCAGCGGCACGGCTCCGATCTGGAAGGTCGTCTCGCCGCGGCGGCGCTGAATGATGGCGGGACCAAAGCCGATGGCGAAGCGGTCCACGCGCATGTTGCAGAGCTTGGCGACGATGTAGTGGCCCCACTCGTGCACGATGATGAGGATGCCTAGCGCAAGAACGGCGAGAAAACCGTACAGCATGTCAGAAGCCTACCTTACTGCCCACGGCGATGACAGAGAGAAGAGGGCGGTGTAGAACCGCAAACACACGGCCAACATTCCCCCGGTGGCGGCGGGATTTGGAAGAGGGAACAAGATGCGTCAGGCTACCGCGGCGCGTCTTCTTTGCGCAGGGCCCACAGCACCTTGCGATAGACCGCCTCGCTCATCACCAGCGACGAATGGCCCAGGGGAACGGTGATCGAATGCGCTCCTTCGATCTGGGTTGCGGACGGTGGACAGACCCAGTCGCGCTCGGCCGCGATGGTGAAGAATTCGACGCCGTGGGGCAGCGGGCCGTCGTGCAGTTCCTGCAGAAAGCTGCTGCCGGGCAATAGCTGCCACGACGAAGCCGACACCAGGCCCAGCGCCGCGACGCCGACCAGGGCCGCCCACGTTCCGCGCGCTGGGGTTCCCAACATCACCATGCGCCGCACGCGGCTTTGACCGCCCAGGTGCTTGATGTAGTACAGGCCGATCAGGCCGCCCATCGAGTGTCCGACGATGTCGATGCGGTGAACGCCGGCCTGCTTGATGATCTGTTCGACCTTGCGGTGAATCAACAGAGCGGACGCGCGGATGTCGCGCATGTTCAGCACGCCCAGGTTGAACGAGATCACGGAAAACCCGTCGCGCTGCAGACGCTGCTCGATGACGAACACCGAGCCGCGGGTGCCCAGAAAGCCGTGGATCAGCAGCACCGGCGGATGGCGATCCGAGATCTGTTCGTGGAAGCGCTTGTTCTTGATCTCGTTGCCGCGGACCAAGTGCCGCAGGTAGGACACGGTGTGGCCACCAGACAGCAGGTCCTGCCGCAGCGGATCGCTGTCGATGCGGCGAACGCGACGGTGGTCGGTAATTAGGCGAGTGACCCGACGCAGAATGCCCTGTCGGACGGCACCGTGGCCGCCCGGGCGCGCACCGTGCTCATGTCCTTTTGGGTCCTCATGCTCGGGATCATGTGGAACGGTATGCCCGTCGGCGTCGCTTGGGTGCGGACGGTCGTTGCTGCTGCTCACTTGGGATGCCCCCCATCAACCATTGTTCCCGAAGGGAAAGCGGAAGGAAATCCGGACAGGGACGAATCGTGCGTGGACGGGGGCCACGCGGGGCTAGTTTTCGACGAAGCTCTTGAGGCGCTTGCTGCGGGATGGGTGCCGCAGCTTGCGCAGCGCTTTGGCTTCGATCTGGCGGATGCGTTCGCGGGTGACTTCGAAGTCTTGGCCCACTTCTTCCAACGTGTGGTCCGATCGCTCGCCGATGCCGAAGCGCATGCGGAGCACTTTTTCTTCGCGCGGGGTCAGCGTCGCCAACACCTTGCGGGTCTGTTCGGCCAGGTTCATCGAGATCACAGCGTCGGATGGCGAGATGACGCCCTTGTCCTCGATGAAGTCGCCCAAGTGGCTGTCTTCCTCTTCGCCGATGGGCGTCTCTAGCGAGATCGGCTCCTTGGCGATCTTGAGGACCTTGCGCACCTTGTCGAGCGGAAGCTCCATCTTCTCGGCGATCTCTTCCGGCGTCGGCTCACGACCCAGCTCTTGCACCAGATAGCGCGAGGTGCGGATGAGCTTGTTGATCGTCTCGATCATGTGCACGGGAATGCGGATCGTGCGGGCCTGGTCGGCGATGGCGCGCGTGATGGCCTGTCGGATCCACCACGTGGCATACGTCGAAAACTTGTAGCCGCGCTTGTACTCGAACTTGTCGACGGCCTTCATCAGACCGATGTTGCCTTCCTGGATCAAGTCCAGGAACTGCAAGCCGCGGTTCGTGTACTTCTTGGCGATCGAGACGACCAGACGAAGGTTCGCTTCGACGAGCTCGGCCTTGGCCTTTTCGGCCATGCGCTCGCCTTCGGCGATCTCTTTGTAGGTGCGGCGCAGATCATCGATCGAAAGCTTCGCCTCTTCCTCGACGCGCTTGATCTTCTTCTTCGACTCGATCATGCCCTGCGCGGCGTTCTCGAGCTCTTCGGACGTGACACCCAGCTTCTTGACGATGGCCTTCGCCTTGGCGGCGTTGGTCTTCATCTCTTTCAGCGTGCGTGCCAGATCCTTCTGGGGCATGCCGACGCGGCGCTCGAATTCCTCGATCTCCGCTTCGCCCTTTTCGATGCGCATGACCAGGCTCTTGAGCTTCTGGACCACGCGATCGATCTGCTTCTTGTTGATGCGCAGCTCCGACAGAAGCTCGAACATCTCCTGCTTGTTCTCTTCGAGCTTGTCTTTGAGCTTCTTCTTGCGCAGCTCAAGCGCTTTGGGGCCACCGGGAACCGGCGCATTGGCTTCGAGCTCTTCGAGGATCTTCTCGTTGTCTCGCTGCAGGCGCCGGACCTTGTCGATGATCTTGACGACGCGGTCGGTGTGCCATTCCTCGTCGAAGTCCGCGTCTTCATCGTCCAGGTCGCGGACGACATCTTTGACGCGAATCTTGCCCTTCTTCAGCTTCTCGCCAAGCTCCAGGATCTCTTCGACGGCGATCGCGCTGTTCAGGACGACTTGCAGCACGCGCCGCTCGCCTTCCTCGATGCGCTTGGCGATTTCGACTTCGCCTTCGCGCGTCAGCAGCGAGACCGAGCCCATCTTGCGCAGATACATGCGCACCGGGTCGTTGGTCTTGCTGTACCCACCGTCGAAGTCGTCGTCCTCGTCTTCCTCTTTCTTTTCTTCTTCGTCGAGGATTTCGGGGACCTTGGGGCCTGCTGCAGTGCCAGAGTGAACCTTGACGCTATGCGCCGAGTCCACCACTTCGATGCCTTCGTCGCCGAGCGAGGAGAGCCAGTCGTCGATCTGATCCGACGAAACGACGTCATCCGGCATGTGATCGTTGACGTCGTCGTAGGTCAGATAGCCCTTGGCTTTCCCCATCGAGATGAGCTGCTGTTTGCGTCGCTCGGTTTGGTCTCGGTTCATCTGCCGGGTTCCTTTGGCGTTTCCTTCGGGATTTCCTAGGTTTTAAGGAGCTGGGGAATCTATCACGGTCGCGGGTGTGGAAGCGAGGCCACGGATCAGCGCTTGCCGCAATTGATTCAGCTCTTGAATGCGTTGGGTGATGGGCAGCCGAGCTTCGGCGTCGCTTGTCGATGCCAGCTTGGCCAGTCGCTGCGTCAGGTCTTTGATCTCGCGCTGGATGGCTCGGGCCCGGATCTGCTGACTAAGCTGCGCCAAGGTCTGCTCGGGATTTTCTGAAGGAAGAGATTTGCCCGAGAAGATGGCCGCCGCAACTTCTGCTCGTTCTTCTTCTGGAGCCAGCAGCAGAAGTCGCTCGATACTGACCGGCTGTTCTTGCGTTAGCTCGTCGCGGGCTTGCCGCAGCATCTCGGAAACCACGGGGTCTTCCAGCGCGTCCAGCACGCCTTCTTCCAGATAGGGCAGAAGCGTTGGATGGTGACCCATCAGCAATAGAAGTCGCGTCGATAGGGGATCCCACGTCCCTGCCGATGCCGGCTTCGACCGAGCGGCCGGTGTGGCAGACGCCGGGCGGCTTGTGCCACGGTGCAGCGGACCCGACGGGCCGTTCGGTGCTGATGCGGTCGGCGGGAACGGTGTACCCGGCGAGGACGATGGGCCGGTTGCCCCTGCGAACGCGGCACGCTGCGATGCTGGACCGTCGCCTGCGCGCGCGGCGGCCTGGGCTTCTACGTTGCGCCAGATCAGATCCGGACGAATCGAAAGCGCGCTGGCGATGCGGTCGACGTGAAGCTCGCGAGCGGTGGCGCTGCGGACCGCCAGCAGAAGGGGCAGCAGTCGTTCCAGCAGCTTGGCCCGCCCGGCGGTGCTTTGGCTTTCGGCTTGGGAAAGCGCTTCATCCAGCACGTAGTCGATCGCAGGACGCGCCGACTTCAGGACTTTTTCCAGACCCTCTGGGCTGCGATGCGCGAAGGTGTCGGGGTCTTCTCCATCGGGAAGGCGAGCGATTCGCACATCCAGGTTGCCGCTGGTCAGCGTCGCCATGTCGCGCAGGCTGGCTTCAGTAAACAGGAAGATGTCCTTCAGCGTGGCGGCCCGTCCAGCCCGATCGCCATCGAGCATCAGGACCACGTGCCCGTCTTCCCCCAACAGGCGCGAAAGCAGGCGGGCCTGCGCTTCGGTCAGCGCGGTGCCCATCGGCGCCACGCAGTGATCGAAGCCGCCCTGGTGAAGCGCAATCACGTCGAAGTTGCCTTCGACGATGATCACCTGCCGGCGCTTGCGGATGGCATCGCGCGCCGCGTGCAGGCCGTACAGATGATCGCCCTTGCGATAGATCGGCGTCTCGGGCGAGTTGATGTACTTGGCGCCGGCCTTGTCGGCAGAAGCCTGCGAGCCTTCCGGCGGGGGCAGCACGCGGCCACCAAAGGCCACGACATCGCCCAGAGTTGTGCCGGCTCGTCCGCTGGCGGGCACCAAAAGCGGGAACAGGATGCGGTCGCGGAAGCGGTCGTAGTGCGTGGCGCTGCTGGC
>JAYRFD010000449.1:0-4155 GCA_041908565.1 Polyangia bacterium
AGGCGCGCGTCGGGCGGGTCGGTCGTCGCGGCGTCGGACGCACCAAGGCACGCAGGATTAGCTGGCGTAGCTTGTCCAGCGCGTCGTCCAGGTTGCGCCCTTGATCGCGGGTCAGCTGACTGACGATCAAGATCCAGCCGTCGGCATCCAGGCGAGTCGCGGCCAGCAGGGCCAGGCGCTCTTTGACGTCAAGCGACAGCGCGCGCGTGCCCGGCAGGTTGAAGCGAAGCTCGACCTTGCTGGCCACTTTGTTGACGTTCTGGCCGCCCGGCCCCGACGAACGGCTGGCCTCCCACGACAGATCGCTGCCTGGAATCGACAGGCTGGGCGTGATCACAAGCGGCTCAACAACTGGCATGGTCCAAGCTTCTCACAGAGTGCCGATGGGGCCGGCCAGCGCTTCGACCGTGCTGGTCTGCACCCAGCCGCCCTGCCCATCGCTCAGGCGGACGCGGGTGTAGGGACCGCGGGGTTCTTCAATGCGCAGCTCACTGCCGGCGGGCAGAGGATGGGCAAAGGCCGGCGGCGCCCCACTGCTGTCCGCGGCACGCAGCAGCCCGCCGGGCAGCAGCACCACGGCATCGTGCCGGGGATCGGCTTCGCTCAGGATCGAGCCCATCACCACCACGGCCAGCAGGCCAGGCAGGATGGCCAGCCGTCGCAGAAGACGCCCGGGGTCCGACGCGGCGGTACTTGGTGAAGCGTCTGCGCCTGCTTCTGCGTTGCCCAAGGGCGACGCCCCACGCCGAGCCCGCCACCGAGCCAGCAGCGGATCGGCACAGAACAGCCCCGCAAGCAGAAGCACCAGCCACGACACCAAGACATGACGATGCGCCACGGTCAGTGACTGCTGAAACCACAGCAAAGGGGAAAGCCCGTCGCTACGCTTCGGACGCGGCAGCCAGTCGGGCAAGCGGTCGCGCAGGAAGCTCAGGTTGCGACGGGCGCGCGACAGCGTCGGATCCAGAGCCAAGGCGCGACGATAGGCCAGGACGGCTCGACCGGGTTCTTGCGCCAGCAGCGCGGCGTTGCCCCAGTCGGCGGCAAGCTGCGGGCAGTCGGCGTGATCGCGCGACAGCGAATGCAGCAGCGACTCGGCCTGCGCGAAGCCGTTTCGTCGACGGTCGCGATCGGCTTCGGCCAACGCCGACTGATAGATCTGGCGAGCCTGCGCCAGCTGCGTCACCGCGCCCGCCGGCTGTGCCACAGGCGCGCGCAGACCGGCCCACGACACCAACGCACCGACGAAAGGCACCCACCAGATCAGGCGCAGACCCGACGTCCCTGCGACTCGCCTCGACTTGGGCCTTGCAGTGCCCCAGGCCCGCAGCAGCGCTTCCACGTCTGAACACAGCGCCGCAGGCAGCGGTTTTTCCGCCGCAGATGGAGCATACGCTTCGGTCTCAAGCTTCTCTAAGATCAGGCGGCCTTCGTCAGAGGACAGCGCAAGCTGGCCCCGCAGTGCGCGCAGCGAGGCACAAATGCGCGGGGCTGCATCGCGAGCCGCCGCGGTCCGTGCATGCAGAAGGTCGGCCTGGGCGCGACGCTTCGCTTCGTCGATGGCGGCGTCGATCTGCCACGTGGATCGACGACGACGCAAAAGGGCATAGGCGACCGCCAGCAGAGCCGACAGCCCATAGCCCGCCGCAACAAGCGGAGCGAGCCGACGCAGCGACGGAGCCGGCTGCAACGTCAGCCGTTCATCGCTGAGCGCCAGATCAGCCCCCACCAAAGACAGAGCCAGCCCAGCATCCGCGGCGCCCCCCGCTTGGTTCTGAGCAGCCGGACGCCCATTTGGCACCGTGCCCGCGGGCGGCGGATTGGTCACGACATCGCTGGCCGACACCACGGCCGATCCCTTGACCGAAAGAGCGATGGGCTGGCTGCGAATCGTCTCGTACTTGCCACTTTCGGGGTCGAAGTAGCTGAAGGCCAAGGCTGGGATCTCTTTGGCATCCAGGCTGCGCAAGCGCACCGAGACGCGAAACAGCTTGCCCTTTCCGTCGTCGAGCAGCTCTCCCGACGGGGCTTCTTCAGGAGCACTAAACAGCGTCGGCGACAGGCCCATGGCCGCCACATCCGGCAGGATCAGCCCCGACAGACGCCCCTGGCCTCGCAGAAGAACACGAAGCTCGACCGGATCGCCGACCCGCACCACCGTGCGATTGGCCTGCACGTCGATGGAAAAGGCCTGCCCAACGGCGTTCTTGAAGCTGTCGGGGCGACCGCTCTGCGGCAGGGCGCGAATTTCGACCTTAACCGGCTTGGCCACCGACTGAAACAGCGTCGACTGCGGAACTTGAAAGCCAAACAGGTCGCGTCCATAGCCGGTCTGCAGCTCGGCGACGACGCGAGCCGGCGGCGGATTCAAGATGCCTGGCTTGGTCGGCGTCAGACGAAACTGGAAGCGAAAGCGGCTGTATTCCACGCCATCCAGCGTCGTTTTTTGCTGATCGAAGGGCAGCTCCAAGGATCGGCTGCCGGCGTGAAACGCGGGCAAGCGCGCGTGCGTCGGCGGGCTGGGCGGCGCTTCCACTTCCACCCACTCGTCCTGATCGAAAAGAGGCACGGCAAACGATCGATTGCCGACGTCTCGACGCAGATACCAGTCCAGGGATCCTTCGACGGTCTCGCCCACCCACAGCGGGCGGTTGGGCAGCACCAGGCGAAGCTGCATGTCGCGCGTCTCGTCGACGGCTTTGACGGCGAACTGACCGGGCGGGCTGGACGCTTTGCGATCCCCTTGCGTCGCGGTCAGCGCCGGCACGCTGTGCACCCCGGCTTGGCTGGCTTCGACGCGGAAGCGAAACACGAAGGTGACGCTGCGCTGTTCGCTGCGCTGGCCGTTGTAGATCTGCACCATGCTGGACACCTGCGGCGTCACGCCCAGCGACGTCACCCGACAGCCGGGAATGTTCAGCTTCGACAGCGTCGGCGTCGGATTTTCTTCAAAGCCGCGAGCCACGACCTGCAGCACAAACGGCAGGTTGGCGAACACCGCTTCGTTTTCCAGGTGCAGCGAAAGCTGCTGTTCTTCAGCGCGCGCCGATGTCACACGTCCCGCAGAGCCGGCCAAGCACAGAGCCAGCGCCAGCCACCGCAGCGCAGCCAAACAGCGCAGATGTCGTCGGTGCGTACGCATCGCTTACCAGTCCTTTTCGGGCGGGTTGCTGGACGGCGGCGGCGCCTGCTTCTTGCGCTGACGCTCGGCCTCGCGTTCGCGAATGGCTTGCAGACGCCGGGCCGCCTGTTCTTGCGAGAGCTGCTCTTGTTCCTGCTGCTGATTCTGCTTCTGATCTTGTTTCTGCTGGTTCTGCTGCGGCGGTTCCGGTTCTAAGATGCGCAGCGCCGCTTCGATGTGCGACAGAGCTTGCTTCTGCTGTTCCATCGCGGGCTCCAGATCCAGCGGCAGGGACTGGCCTTGCGCTTCGGACTGCGTCGCCAGATCGGGCTTCAGCAGACCACCGGCCTGCGTCATCGCGCCGTGCGCCTTGCGCACCTCTTCCGCCGCATCCGACAGAGGCTTCTGCGCCTGCTTGGCTTGCGGATCGGTGGCTTGACCCGCCTGATCGGCCTGCGCCGCCAGCGCTTCGCCCAGCGCCTTGCCCATCGCGGTATGACGATCTTGTTCACCACCAAGAGGCCCAGCCCGCCGACGACGCTCGGCTTCGTCTTTCTGCGATTGTGCCGTGTTGGTGTGATCCAGCGTCTCGGTCTGATTGCGGTGCAGTTCCTTTAGGTGCTCGATGATCGAAAAGAACAGGCGGCGCAGATCTTCCAGGTGCTTGCGCCCTTCCTCGGCGGTGGGCTGAAGTTGGGCATTCTTCTGCCCCATCTGCGTGGCCAAGCGGCCCAGCGCTTCCTCGGCCTGCTTGCGCTTGGCTTCGGCCAGTTCGTAGCGCTGCTTTTCGGCGGCGCGCGCTTCCGCCTGGCCTTTTTCGTCGGGGGGCGGACCGCCCTGCGGCGGCTGCGGGGGCGGCGCGTTTAGCGCCTGCAGTTCATCCGAGATCAGGCCCTGCAGGCGCCCCACTCGATCGCGGTTGCGCGTCACGGCTTCGGTAAACAGGCGCGATCGTTCGGCGGGGGGCAGCTTGGCGAACTCGCTCTTGCTGTCGCCGGACAGCATCTGCACCAGGCCGTTCTGATCGCCATAGG
>JAYRFD010000450.1:0-8274 GCA_041908565.1 Polyangia bacterium
AAGCGCAAAGTCGATCCCAGCTCTCGCGATGCGGTTCTTGCGGCGGGTGAAGCACTGGCCGATCGCCTGGGCATCGCCGTCGCCGACCGCTGCAACGAGCGCGCCTTGGCCAAGGCGGTCTGCGACCTTTTGGATCGCGAAAACGTCATCAAGAAAGAGCGCGGCGTCGAAGATCCCGATCTGATTGCCGTGCGCGCGGATCTGGACGCGATTGGCGACTGGATCATGGCTCGCCGCCATGAGCTTGCCCACCAGCACCACTTCCTGTCGCTGCACTTCCCGCACAACCTGGATCACCAAAACTTGGTGCCGTTGCGCCGCCCCAAGTCGGACCTGCCCGAGCTGTTCGTGGGCCACGAACACAAGCTGCGCCAGCGCGCGGGCTTTCAGCTGACCGATCGCCGCGCCACGCCGCCGCAGGTGATGGACCAAGTCGACTACTGCATGTACTGCCACGACCGCGAAAAGGACTCGTGCAGCAAAGGCATGTACGACAAAAGCGGCGCGCTGAAGCAGAACCCGCTGGGCATTCCCGTCGCGGGCTGTCCGCTGCACGAAAAGATCTCTGAAATGCACGTGATGCGTCGGCAGGGTGATCCGCTGGCCGGCCTGTCGCTGGTGACGCTGGACAACCCGATGTGCGCTGGCACCGGGCACCGCATCTGCAACGACTGCATGAAGGCGTGCATTTACCAGAAGCAAGAACCGGTCAACATCCCGCAGATCGAGACCTCGGTCCTGACCGACATCTTGAACCTGCCGTACGGCGTCGAGATCTATGGCCTGCTGACGCGCTGGAATCCGCTGAACACGCGCCGCCCGTATCCGCTGCCCTACAACGGCAAGAACGTGCTGGTGGTTGGGCTGGGTCCTGCCGGATACACGCTGTGCCATCATCTGTCGCGCGAAGGCTTCGGCGTCATCGGCGTCGACGGATTGAAGCTAGAGCCCTTGCCCAAGGTGCTGATCGGCGATCTGAAAAACGGCGTGACGCCGGCCGCCATCCAAAGCTGGCACGCGCTTGAGGCCGAGCTCGACGAGCGCGTCCTGGCTGGCTTCGGCGGCGTGTCGGAATACGGCATCACCGTGCGCTGGGACAAGAACTTCCTGACGCTGCTTTACCTGACGCTGTCGCGCTGGCAGAACCTGCGCTTCTATGGCGGCGTGCGCTTCGGCGGCACGCTGACCTTGGATGACGCGTGGGACCTGGGCATCGATCACGTGGCGATCGCCGCCGGCGCGGGAAAACCGACGCTGGTCGACATCGAAAACAACCTGTGTCGCGGCATCCGCAAGGCGTCTGACTTCTTGATGGCGCTGCAGCTAACCGGCGCGTTCAAGAAAGACTCGCTGGCCAACCTGCAGGTTCGCTTGCCGGCCATCGTCATCGGCGGTGGCCTGACCGCCATCGACACCGCGACCGAGCTTCTGGCGTACTACATCGTCCAGATCGAAAAGATGCTGTCGCGCTGGGAAGCGCTGACGTTTACCGACGGAAAACCCGACGCCGCGAAGGAAGCCGCGATCCTGCGCACCTTCGATACCGAAGAGCGCGAGATCCTGCTGGAGCAGCTTGCGCACGGCCGCGAGCTACGCGATGAGCGCGGCCAGGCCGCGGCCGCAGGTCGCGAGCCGATGTTGACGACGCTGCTCGATCGCTGGGGTGGCGTGTCGCTGGTCTATCGCAAGAACCTGATCGACTCGCCGGCGTATCGCTTGAACCACGAAGAAGTCGAAAAGAGCCTGGAAGAAGGCGTGCGCTACATCGAACGCATGGCCCCCAAGGCGGCGCTGGTCGACAAGTACGGTGCGCTGCGCGCCGTGACCTTCGAGCGCCAAAAAGTCGACGGCGGCAAGTGGAGCGCCACCGGCGAGATCATCGAGCTTCCGGCGCGCACGATGTGCGTGGCGGCCGGCACCAGCCCCAACACGATCTACGAAAAAGAACACCCCGGTACCTTCGTGCTGGGCAAGGGCGGCTACTTCGCGCCGCACCGCATCGATTTTGTCGACGCAGACGAGGCAAGCGGGTCGACGCAGCGTCGACCCAAGCCCGTGGCAGCCCCAGGTGGCTTCTTCACGTCGTATGAAAAAAACGGCCACGTCGTCAGCTACTACGGCGACAACAATCCCAAGTACGCGGGCTCGGTGGTCAAGGCCATGGCGTCGGCCAAAGATGGCTTTGTGCACGTGTCCGCCCTGTTTGTTGAAGCGCTGCGACAAGCCAGCGCCGAAGTGACCGCACACGCCCAGCCCAGCGCCGATCAAGCGGCCCGCGATGCGCGCTTCCGCAGCTTGGTGACGCGCCTGGATGACGAGCTCTGCGCCAAGGTGGTTCGCGTCGAGCGCCTGACGCCAAACATCGTCGAGGTGGTGGTCCGCGCACCGCTGGCCGCTCGCAAGTTCTATCCCGGCCAGTTCTATCGCCTGCAGAACCTAGAGACGCAGGCCCCCGAGATCAAAGGCACGCGCCTGGCGATGGAGGGCCTGGCCCTGACCGGCGCCTGGACCGATCCCAAGGCCGGCCTGCTGTCGCTGATCGTGCTGGAAATGGGCGGATCGTCGCGGCTGTGCGCGCGCCTTGCGCCCGGCGAGTCGGTCGTGGTCATGGGCCCCACCGGCACCCCAACCGAAATCCCGCACAACGAAACCGTCTGCTTGGTCGGCGGTGGCCTGGGCAACGCCGTGCTGTTTTCGATCGCGCGCGCGCTGAAGCAAAGCGGCTGCCGCGTGCTGTACTTCGCGGGCTACAAGAAGCCGGACGATGTCTACAAGCAGGACGAGATCGAAGCCGGAACGGATCAGGTGATCTGGGCCTGCGATGTCCAGCCGCCGCCCGATTCGAAGCTGCACCCGCGGCGCGAACAAGATCGGCTGTTCGTCGGCAACATCGTCGAAGCGATGCACGCCTATGCGCGCGGTGCGATCCCCGGCGGACAGATTCCGATGAGCGATGTGCGGCGCATTATCGCCATCGGATCGGATCGCATGATGGCGGCGGTGGGGCGGGCTCGACACGGCGTTCTGCGACCGTATCTGCGGCCCGATCACATCGGCATTGGCAGCATCAACTCGCCGATGCAGTGCATGATGAAAGAAGTCTGCGCGCAGTGCCTGCAGAAGCACGTCGACCCGGTCAGCGGCAAAGAGACCGTCGTGTTTTCGTGCTTCAACCAAGACCAAGAACTGGACCGCGTCAGCTGGCAGAACCTGGCCGACCGCCTGCGCCAGAACAGCACGGCGGAAAAGCTATCGAACCTGTGGCTGGATCACATCCTGTCGTAAAGACGCCGCAGCGACGGGCTGCTGGATCACACCAGCACCGCCCCCCATCACATCCGTAACCGAAGCGGCGCGCGCAGCGTAGGAGCAGCACACCGAAGCGCGCGCGGCGTCTGCACCGATCGTCGTTAGGCTTCGGCGGGCGAAGGCGCGTCGGGCTTGCTCAGGCGCTGCCCACGGCTCTCGACCGAGTGTGGATCTTCGTGCCAGCGCATCAGCCGCCGCAGCCACTGTCCATCGCGCTGCGCGTCGCGAAACAGCTGACGGGCCAGGGCCAGAAGGTGCTTGTGGATCCACGGCGGCAGGTCGACATCGAAGGTCGGCGGTGTCGCCGATGATGGGGCAGAAAGCTGGCAGTCACCGCTCTGACGACCGATCGAAAGCTGGATGTTCTGCGTGGCGGTCGGCGTGTAGATCGTCACGGCGTAGACCACGACTGCGTCGTCGATCCGCTGACGAAGTAGCTCGAAGCGGGCGCCAAAGGCAGGCGTCAGTGCGTGCGGCATGCGCGCACCCTAGCACTGCGCTTGTCCCCTGTGGTGGGCAACGCGCGTCGGGGGTCGCGCAGGTCGAAGCAGCGCGCTGGGGGCTGCTACACCGCGGTGTAGATGCGCGGCACGCGCTTGGAGATCGCGCAGCAGATTTCGTAGGGGATGGTGCCGGCCCACGCGGCGACTTCATCCAGCGTGATCGGCGCATCGGACGATCCGGATCGCGCCGACTGCGAACCAATCAGCACCACTTCATCACCGACCTGCGCGCCTGGCACCGCCGTGACATCGACCATGGTCATGTCCATGGTGATCGGCCCCAAGACGGGACAGCGCAGGCCGCCACACAAGACCTGGGCCTGACCGGTCATGCGACGACTGTATCCATCGGCATACCCTATCGGCAGCGTGGCGATGCGCGTGGGCTGGGTCGTGCGCGTGCGGCTGCCATAGCTGATGCCCGTGCCGGCCGGCACATCACGCAAGGCGACGATCCGCGTCTTGAGCGACAGCACCGGCCACAGCCCAGCCAGCGCGGTATTCGGCGGAGCCACGCCGTACATGCCAAGGCCCGGTCGCACCAGATCCAGGCGAGCCGCACCGAAGCGCACCGCACCTGCGGTGTTGGCTGCGTGAAGGACGCCAGGATGAAGGCCCAGCGCGGCAAGCTGGGCACGACACGCGGTGAAGCGATTCAGCTGTTCGATTGTGGTCTGTTCACCGGGGCCATCGGCATCCGCCAGGTGCGTGCACAGCCCGCCCAGCGTCACGCCGGGCTCGGCCTGTAGGGCGGCGACAAACGAATCCAAGTGCTCGGGACGCACGCCAAGACGCGACATGCCGGTGTCGATCTTCACGTGCACGGGCACGCGGGGCGCTCCCAGGTCGGCGGCGGCTCGCGCAAAGCGGTTCAGGTCGCGCGCATCGGCCACCACCGGCGTCAGGCGATACGCCACCACGTCGCGATGCGACAGGCCATAGAAGCAGCCCAGCACCACGATCGGCTGCTCCACCAGGCCGGCTCGGCGCAGCTCAACGCCCTCTTCGACCAGGGAAACAGCGAAGCCCCAGACCTGGCGAGCCACGGCCTGCGCGCACATCACGGCGCCGTGCCCATACGCGTCGGCCTTGAGCACCGCCAGGATGCCAGTGTGCCCCGCGGAATCGCTGGGATCGCTCGGATGGGAATCCTGCAGCCCTCCAGATCGGCCATCGATTTCCGACGATGCAGCCGATGCGTGCCCTGGCCCATCCAGGCTGGCGCGCAGCACATCGACGTTGCGGCGCAGCGCCCCCAGATCGACCTCGGCCACCGTGGGCCGAATGTCCGTGCGGATGTCGTAAACCGAGTAGATGGCGTGATTTTCCGAGCCTTGTTCCGCCCGTCAACTTTCGCGCTTCCCTTTTGTCACAAGGCAAGCTAACCGTCCTATTCCATGTCGCTGCTTGCCAAGATTCAAAGCCGAGAAGCCCACATCACCGTCATCGGGCTGGGCTATGTCGGCCTTCCCCTGGCGGTCGAGATTGCAGCCGCTGGTTTCCGCGTCACCGGCTACGACAAGAACGCCGAAAAGGTCGAATCCATCTGCCGCGGCGTGTCGTACATCAAGGACGTGCCCGACGCCGCGCTTCTGCCGCATGTGCAGACCGGCCGCATCACCGCCACCACCGATCCGGCGTGCTTGGCCAGCGCCGATGCCGTCATCATCTGCGTGCCGACTCCGCTCAACAAGTCCAAGGCACCCGACAACGGCTACATCATCGCGGCGGCCGCCGATCTGCTGCCGCGCATGCATCGCGACATGCTGGTCGTTTTGGAATCGACGACGTTCCCCGGCTTCACGCGCGAAGTGCTGCTGCCGCGTCTGCGTGAATCGGGGCTGGTGCCGGGCCAAGACTTCTTCTTGGCGTT
This sequence comes from Polyangia bacterium, assembly GCA_041908565.1. Classification (GTDB taxonomy): domain Bacteria; phylum Myxococcota_A; class Polyangia; order Palsa-1104; family JAEUJZ01; genus JAEUJZ01. The sequence continues at coordinate 5,686 of JAYRFD010000450.1, forward strand.
TTCGCCCGAGCGCGTCGATCCAGGCAACCCCACCTTCCACACGCGCAACACGCCCAAAGTCATCGGCGGCACGACCTTGCAGTGCCAAGCCGCTGTGCTGGCCCTGTATCAGACGTTTCTTGAACGCCTGGTGCCCGTGTCGTCTACCGACGCGGCCGAGATGGTCAAGCTGCTGGAAAACACCTTCCGCGCCGTCAACATCGGCCTGGCCAACGAGCTTGCCCTGATGTGCCAAAAGCTGGGCCTGGACACCTGGGAAGTGATCGAAGCCGCCGCCACCAAGCCGTTTGGCTTCATGCCGTTTTATCCCGGCCCGGGCCTGGGTGGACACTGCATCCCCGTCGACCCGCTGTACCTGTCTTGGAAGCTGCGCACGCTGAAGTACGAAGCGCGCTTCATCGAGGTCGCCGATCAGGTCAACACCGGCATGCCGGACTTCGTCGTCTCCCGTCTGCAGGACGCGCTGAACGATGTCTCTCTGCCGGTTCGCGGGGCGGACGTCCTGGTCCTGGGCGTCGCGTACAAGCGCAACATCGACGACATTCGCGAGTCGCCGGCCCTGGACATCATCGAGATGCTGACGCAGAAGGGCGCGCGCGTGCACTACCACGACCCGTACGTGCCCAGCCTGCAGATCGGTGAACACGTCTATCAATCTGCTCCGCTGGCCAACCTGGATCGCTATGCCGCGGTCGCCATCCTGACCGATCACAGCGGCATCGACTACGCACGCGTCGCCAGCGAAGCCCGGCTGATCTTGGATACGCGCAATGCCACACGCGCGGTTCGCGACATCGCAGCGCGCCGTGGCGTTCGCATCGTTCGGCTGTGACCCCTCGCGAAGAAGCCAGCGCAGCGACGCCAGCGACGCCAGCGACGACCAACACGCACCCGCGGCGATCGGGACGCTGGGTAGGTGCGCTGCTGGCCACGCGTCCTGGCGAGTGCTTTTTGCCGCCAAGCTCCATCGATGCAGCAACCCGTGCAACCGACGCGCCGGCCGCCCACGCAGCTTCCAGCGACGACTTTGCCTGCGTCGCATCGGCGCTGCTTTCGGCGCTTGATGCCGGTGGAGACGCATCGCTGTTCCTGATGGACGGCGGCGTGCTGTACGCCCTGGATCCACGCACGCAAGACCTGATCGCTGCCGGCGTCGATGTGTCGCTGTGCGCGATGGATGCCGAAGCCCACGGCGTCGATCCGCGCGAGGTCACGCGTCGCGACATCGTTCTGGGCTCGCAGCGCGACCATGCCCGTTTGGTGCGCGACTGCGATCCCTTCCTGTGCTTCACCTAGCGGCGACCCGTCATGCGCGACCGCTCTGATCAAAAAGGGGTGACGGTGGTGCTGCATCGCGCCCCCGATCATCCACGCACCGCGCAGGGCCTGCGATCGGCCGTCGGCTACGCCGCCTTGGGCCTGCAGGTTCGCGTTGTCTGCGTTGGACCGGCCGCGGCGCTTCTGGACGGACCGACGACGCACCTTCCCCTTGTCCTGGGCCGAGCGCGATCGACGCTGGCCGCGCTGGGCTGCCCGCTTGTCGCTCTGCCGCAGTCTTCGGATCCGGCAGAGATCTGCGACCCGCAGCGCCCCAGCGATGTCGTGATCTGCTGGTAGCCAGCCCGGCGCCAGGTCGATTCAGGTCGCAGCCAGGTTGATGCAAGGTCGACGCCCCCCCGACGACCCCCGACGACCCCGGCCGTAGTCCGCCAAAACGACGACCGCCGATGCACGTGCGAGGACACCAGACATCGGCACCATCGTCGCTTGCGCACGCACGTCCGTCGGGCACCTTCCGTCTGACAGGCCATCGCTCTGGCCGGGCCGATCGCGGTACGCTGCATTCATGACATCTGATGACGCGGCGGGGTCGACAGGCGGTCCGGGAAACGGGCCTGTTGGATCAGCGCCCTCGACCAGCCCTCCGCGCCAGGCGGCCCCAGCGACACCCAGCCCAGCCCCCGGTCCATCCGAAGGCGAGGTCGTCCTGGCGGGCCTGTTCAACGTCCGAAAGGACGAGTGGCCCGCCGTGCTGTGGTCCTTCCTGTACTACTTCTGCCTGCTGTCCGCCTATTACGTGCTGCGGCCGGTTCGCGACGAGATGGGCATCCTCGGTGGTGTCAAGAACCTGCCCTGGCTGTTCACCGGCACCTTCATCAGCATGCTGGCGACCATGCCGATCTTCGGGGCCGCCGCCGCCCGCTGGCCGCGCAATCAGCTGGTCCCCGGCGTCTACGCCGTCGTGATCAGCAACCTGCTGTTCTTCTTCTTCGCCATGTACACGGGCTACCGCCCGGCCCTGGTTGCCAAGGTCTTCTTCGTCTGGCTGTCGGTGGTGAACTACTTCATCGTCAGCATCTTCTGGAGCTTCATGGCCGACCTGTACGAGACCGATCAGGCCAAGCGCCTGTTCCCGGTGATCGCGGCCGGCGGCAGCGTCGGCGCGCTGGTCGGCCCGCTGATCACGGCATCGCTGGTGAAGCACATCGGCATCGCCAGCCTGTTTCTGGTTTCGGCATCCTTGTTTTGCTGCGCCGTCTTCTGCGTCCGTCGGCTGGCGCACTGGGCCGCCACGCACACCCACGGCGA
>JAYRFD010000451.1:0-3425 GCA_041908565.1 Polyangia bacterium
GGGTCGCTGCGCCGTTATGCCCGCGGCGGACTGGTTCTGTGGACGCGCACGGCAAGCGGACCAAATGGCACATCCTCGACGGTGGCGCTGCCTGGCGGTCTCGCGGACCTGGCCCATCCGCAGTATGGACGCATCGCCATCGCCAATCCGGATCACGCGCCCTATGGCGTCGCTGCGCTGCAGGCATTGCAACGCGCCGGGATCTTCGATGTCGTCAAGTCGCGCTTGGTGTTTGGCGAAAACATCCGTCAGGCGCACCAGTTCGTCGCGACGGGCAACGCCGACATCGTGCTGGATGCGCGGTCCCTGGCCATCGCGGCGGGCGGGCCGTACATCGCGGTCCCGCAGACGCTGTACCAGCCCTTGGAACAGGCGCTGGGCGTTGTGAAAAGCGGCGACCACATCGGGGCCCAGGCCTTCGTCGCGCTGCTGCTTTCGGACGATGGCCAAGCGGTGCTACATCGCTTCGGCTTCACAGCACCGTAAGCCGATCGGGGATCAGCAGCGCAGCGATGGAGAAGTGCAGGCCGTGCCCGCGACCATAAGCCGCGATCTGCGTCTTCAGCTAGCCGATAAAGGCCGGCGGCGTGATGGCGTGGTGGACGGCGGCAGCCAGCAGCAGAACCGTCAGCAGCCCACACACGACAGCGACGGCTCGACGGCGACCGGGCGCGGCCAGGTGCGGGCGCAGCAGTGCTTTGGGCCCTGCCTCGCCGATGCGCACAGACGCCAGGCCCCAAAGCAGCGCGGCCCCCAGCCAGAAGGTGGCAATCAGCCCAAGCTGTTCGCTTCGCGTCACCAGCGTAAAGCGACTGAGCACGGCCAAGGAACCCAGCACCACGACGCTGGAAACGACCGCGGCCAGTCGCCGCAGCCAGTGGAATCCGTGGAGGATCGAGAACGACTCAAGCCCCAGATCCAGACTGGCCAAGGTCAGGGCCGGCAGCAGGACAAAGGCAAGTTCGCGACGGAACCCCGCCAAGGCGCCCATCGCTACGAAGCCCCATGGAGCCAGCAGCAGACCAAACAGCAAGGCAGAAGCCCCCGCTGCCACGATGTCGCGATTCGAAGAACGGCTCATGATGCGATCGGCATACCGCTGGATAGCTGTTCCCAGGATATGCAAATGCGCTAGCGGCGGGCGTAAAAGTACAGGGGCTGCTTGCTTCCTTCGCTAAGGGTGTAATAGCCGCCGCCGTCGGCGGCGAAGCCCAGAGCCTCGCCCTGTGGTTCGCTGGCCAGCGGCAAAGAGCAGGGGGTGCCCAAAAGGGCGTCGGCCACGGTCCCACCGGAAGCCCGGCGCCACAGAAAGGCGGAATCGTAGGTGCGCACAACGATCTCGTCGCCGCGGGGCGATATATCGCCGCCGGTCGTCTTACGGTCACCGGACAGGGCCCCGGTCCCAAAGCGCAGCACGGCGATGCGCTGCATCTTGTTCGCAGCCGTCGCTGAAAGGGGCGCAGCGGCGCGGAACACCGGCGACACTCCATCGCTGCTTTTGGCCACGATGTACAGATCACCGCTGCGCGGATCGATCATCAGCGTCTCGGCATTGTGGGCGCGATCGGGATAGGTCAGCGTCAGTCGTTCGACGCCGGAAAGCGAAATCGGCGTTCCCGGCGAGGTCCCACGAACGTCCGGTTCGGCGACGCGATAGACCTGCACGTTGGCTCGAGAAGTCGAGTTGTCACCGATGTCCCCGACGTACAGATAGCTGGTGCCAGCGCTTGGCCCCGGACCGATGGCGATGTCTTCCCAGTCCTGCGCCATCGCGCCCGCCAAGTCATACGTCGCCACCGCCGCGCCGGTCGTCGACAGCGCATACAGGCGCGGCCCAGCCCCCGAGTCATTGTGCGTCCACAGCGTTCCCGGATTGCGCCGCCCCGCCACCAGGCCGCTGGCTTCGGTCAGCGCACCGCCCGATACCGATCCCGGTGACGTGGCCTTGGCGAACGAAGGACAGGATGTGCCGCCATCTTTGCGACGAGCCTCCTCTTCATCGGTGGCTGCCCCATCGGTGACGCTGTCCATGCCCAGATCTGGCGTGGCTGGCACGACGGGCGCAGCGGGACAGTCGCTTTCGCCCTCGCCACACGCCGGGACCACATCATCCGTCGGTGTGCACTGCATCAGGAAGTGGACTGCCAAAAGCAGGCCACCAAGCCCGGTTCCGCCCCGTCGCCAAAGTCGGTTGGTTGGATTCACCCCGGCTTCGTAACAAGGAAGCGGCGGCGACGCAATCTCTGCACAACGAAAGGCCGATGGCCCGGCGGAGCGGTCTTTGGAGTGGCCCTTGGCGTGATCCATCCGCGGACCTGTTCCGCTGACAACGCGGCGGCGCGCGACAGCCCTATCCGCGCACTGCGGGTAGCCCCCCGTAACGCCGACTGCTTGCCAGCGCAGCCCCGACGAGGCGAAGCTAGGGTCTGTGGCGCTCCTGCCACGCGACGATTGAGAGGTGAGCATCATGAAGCGGAACTTGCTTAACGATTATGCTCTGCGACGCTGGGCCCGCCGGGCTGGCTGTGTGCTGGGAATGTCGGTTTGTCTGTGGATGGGGGCTGCGTCCGCCACCAGCCTGACGGCGCTGGACCTGCCGACCCTGACGCATGGGGCCGACCGCGTGCTTTTGGGAACGGTTGAGAGGGTGGATTCACACTTCCTGGGCGACGGTGGATCGTACATCGTGACCGACGTCACCATCCGCTGCGAACGCGAGCTTCTGGGCGTGCCCGCTGGCAGCCGCTTCGTGGTCCGTCACTTGGGCGGCGTCGTTGGAGAGCTAGGTCAGCGCGTGCACGGCGAAGCCAGCTATCGCGCCGGAGAACAGGTGCTGCTGTTCGCCAAAGAGCGCGGCGGAGCCTTCTTTGCCATGGGCATGGCCCAAGGTGCCATGCACGTCTTTCGCGACGGCGCCGGTGTACCCCGCGTCGACATCGCACTGGACCAAGCTGAACTAGTCGCCCCTACCGGCCAGGCCGTCGCCGCTGCTGCCCATGGTCGAACGCTGGACGATGTCCTTGCGACGGTGCGCAGTCTTCTGGCCCAGCGTACGCAACGCGCCAAGGGGGCCCCTGCGACAACACCCGCCAGCCAGTCCGTCGGAGGTTCGCGATGAACGCCCGCAAGTTCACCCGCGCCGTCGTGGGCTTGGCGCTAGCCATCGGTCTTTTTGCCCAGGCTCGCGATTCGCGCGCCTACGTTCGTTCGTACACCGTCGAGGGCTGCCATCCCGTGTTCTGGAACCTGCGCTGTGTCCACATCACAGCGGACTCCGACGGGGTGCGCGACATGCCGCTTGCCGACGTCGAAAACACCATCCGCACGTCGATCAACAGCTGGATGACGCTGACCAAGGCCAGCAGCTTTCTGGAGCTAACCTACCTGCCGGCTAACGGCAAGCGCGAGACGGTCGCCACCGACAA